>JACZXH010000014.1 GCA_022571715.1 Bacteroidota bacterium
TTCACTTTTATCTTGCAAGTTGATGAGTCAGGAACCAGAGCCAGTCGTACTCAGCTATTACGAGATGCCCATACATATCGAGCAGTCTGCTCCCCCTCCAAAGCCAGTGCAGGTATCGAATGGGAAATGGTACGCATCATATCATCTGCTTTTGTCAAATAGAAGCCATGTTGATTTGGAATTGAAACAAGTAGAAGTCATTGGGAGTGATGGCGATGTGCTTTTAACATTTGATCAAGTGGATTTAGAAGATTATAATAAGTTCAGATCCACTCTGATTCAGGGAGGTGATGAAACTTCAACTACAATTAAAAGCGGAGATACAGGCATGCTTATGTTCTGGGTAATTATGGAAAAAGACAAGGTTCCACTACAATTCAATCACAGGTTTATTTTTGGCTATACACCATTTATAGAAATTTGGAATAAGCCGTATATCAAGGGTGAGAATATAGTTTTTGAAAACTATTATGTGGATATTGACTCACGTACCCCTTTTGTTTTTGGTGCGCCACTAAGAGGGAATCGATGGAAGGTTGGAAACGGGCCTGGAGAATACAAAACCAGCCATCAATATGTCCTCACCAGTCATGGAGCAACCCGGATTCCACAAAGATATGGCATTGATTTTCAAGTAGTGGATGAGAAGAACATCACTCTTCCAACTCCATTACCCAAAACATTAACTAATGAAATGTTCTACTGCTATGGGCAGGAAATATTGGCTGTTGCCGATGGTGTTGTAACTGGCTTTAAGGATGGCATTTCAGAGAACATTCCGCAGGCTTCCGGCGAAACAATTACTGATTATGAAATGGATGCATCTACGGTTTCCGGCAACTACCTGACCATTAAGATAGGGGAAGGTCAGTTTGTTCATTACGCACATCTGATTCCCGGTAGCCATCGGTTCAAATTAGGTGATAGTGTAAAAAAAGGAGCGGTATTAGGCTTGTTGGGTAATTCTGGTAATTCCTCTGGACCACACCTTCATTTCAATTTCACAGATGGCAATTCAGCCAATGGGAGTAATGGGTTGCCTTATGTATTTGAGTCTTTTCAAACCGTTAGAGATGAAATGATGCATCATAATGAAATTCCACTAAACCAATTGATAATAAATTTTAACAAATAGATGTTGGAAAAGCTTGGATATAGTGAAAATTAATATCCAGATCGTGGTTGGGGAAGTGTGTTTCTTCCTTTCCGAGATGATTCAATAAGAGTTTATCGTTTTTTTATAATGTCTTTTATCCAATATTGATATTATAAATCAGCCATTTTTTGTAGAAATCGAATTTATCTCCATGCATTGGCCATTTAATTTCTTTTCCTGGCTAGGAATTGATGATCGATTTAAACAATGCAATTCCTATGTTCTTCCCACATACTACAAGTACTACGTTTTTACCTTCAAATTTTTCTTTGTTTTTGAGTAGGTAAGCAACACTAAGCGCTGCTGACCCTTCAGATACAAGGCGGTGTTGTTCAAATAAGATTTTAATTCCATTCTTTATTTCCTCTTCTGATACCAAGGCTATTTCGTCCACATACTTCTGACACAATCCAAATGTAATGGTATCCAAATCAACCCCTCCTGCGCAAGTGTCTGCCAACGTTTGTGTAAACCCCATCTCAATCATTTCACCTTGTCGTATCGACTCATACATAATTGGTGAATTTTCTGGCGATACGCCAATCACGTTGATATCAGGATTGCCTGTTTTAAGATATCCTCCGGATCCTGTCAGCAATCCGCCACCACCACAAGCGATAATGACCGTATCAACATCCTTTACCTGCTTCTCAATTTCCAAACCACAAGTGCCTTGTCCTCCCACAACCACAGGATCGTTGTATGGAGAAACATAAATCTTGCCCTCTGTACCGGCGACTTCTCTTGCTTTCTTTTCCGCATCCCACGCTTCATCCCCATAAATAACAATGTTCAATCCATGGGATTTAATGAGGTCGATTCTGGATTCGGGAACGTCTTTCGCCAAATAAATCGTTGCTTCTCTTCCTACGTTTTTCATGGCTTGTGCAATGGCCAAGGCGTAGTTCCCAGTAGAAGCCGAAATGATACCTCTGTCTAATTCCTCCTCCGAGAGTGACATTATTTTACTGGTCGCTCCTCTGAATTTGAATGAACCGGTCGTTTGATACAGATCCAATTTTAAATTTACCGTTCCGTTGATCAATTCACTGAAATAGATGGAATGTTCTACGGGTGTTTCAATTACATAAGGTCTAATGCGCTTATCAGCGGCTAAAACCTCTTTTCTTACATCGACTACCGCTGTTGTTTCCAAATTAATTGTTTGTTTTTAATAAACCATTTACCATTTTGGCAATTTGAATATCCTGTACTGCCACGCCTGTTTGATCCGCTATTGTAATTTGATCGTCATTTTTTCTTCCCAATGAAATATCATTGATCACATTTCCCAGCTCGATAATATCATCTTCACTTATCATACCACTATTAACACCATGAGACATTTCTCCATACTGTATGCATTGTGCCCTGCTGTCTGCCACCAGCACATCTGCTTTCTCCAACAAACCTGCATCTAATTCCTGTTTACCTTTATCATCTGATCCCATCGCGGTTATATGTGTTCCTGGTCGAACCTGATCTGCCATAATTAAAGGGGCTTTAGCAGGTGTCGTCGTAACAATAAGATTACAATTGCTTGTAAGATAATTCATGTCCGTTGTTGCCTCTATTATTAATTCCTTTGACCAGAAATCTGGGTTTTGTTTTATATCATTCACCATTACCTCGATTTTTTCAGAGTTCCTGCCCCAAATAATGCAGTTATTACAATCAACCACATGCTGTAGCATCTGTAATTGCATTTTCGCTTGCACCCCGGTTCCTACAATACCTATAGCTGAAATGTTCGATGGTGCCAGATGTTTGGCCGCTACTGCTCCTCCGACAGCTGTTCTTACGTCAGTCAGATAACATTCGTCGAGTAAAATACTTTCCAGTTTTCCTGTTTGCTGACTAAAAACCAAAAGTAGGCCGTCACTCGCACTAATACCTAACTTCGGATTATTATAAAATCCTGAGGCGATTTTAACGACGTATACACTGTCCCCTTTTATATACCCATATTTGATATGCACATCACCAGGTGGATCTTCGAAATTTAGAAAGCCAACAGGAGGTACTTCTACCCGTCCTTCCGAGTATAGTACATAACCCTCTTCTAGGTCAGTAATTAACTGACCAATATCAATTAGTTTCTTCAATTGATTCAAACTTAATATCTCCATGTCTACGAACTATGCAGTTTAAAGCAAGTTACAAATATTTGATTGGATATTAACCTGAAATATTCGTTTGGATTATTCCTATTTTTAAGCTGCAAACGATTTCAAGAACACCGATAAAAAAGTTCATAGATGCGCGTTCTTATGAACCAATATTTTTTCGTCATGTGCGGTGAAAAACCAGAAATGATATTCTAAAAATATAGGTATGCCAGAGGGTTTTGCAGCCAATGATACCTTTTCGATTTGATGATAACTATAAAGTAAAGGAGACCCTTTATGCTCAGATAATAAAAAATGAGTGAAGTAATAAAACCTATTGCAGCGTGGGCTAAAGAGAACGATTCAATTAGAATTTACAGCATATACCTGAAAGATGGTTTTCATGTGGTTTCAACACTTGTTAAAAAACAGATTTTAAAAGAGTCTGTAACTCCGACCAGGAGTCATTATCCGCTTTCTCGTCGTACGCCAGTGGTAAATCAAACTTTTTCCCCAGTTCATCAGCATCTGGACTTGTAAATGCATGGACTGCATTCTCATAAGATATGTATTTATAGTCAGCTCCTACAGCATCCATATCAGCTTTAAATTTTTCAACTGATTCAGACGGTATAAATGGATCAGCTGCCCCATTACAGACAAGTATTTTTACTTTCAGCGTCTCGGCATTTGGCTGAATTGGTAAATCAAGGCCTGAATGGAAGGCGGCCACTGCATCTAAATCAACTCCGGCATTGGCCATCGTCAAAACGACGCTGCCGCCAAAACAATATCCGATTGCAGCTATTTTATCGGCATCAACTGAGGGGTGGTTCTGAAGTGTTTCTATTGCTTTCGTGAACCTGGCCTTCGCTTCATCCATGTTTGAAATCACCTGATTCATGAATTTTCCTGCGTCTTCGGGATGTTCAGCTTGCTTACCATCACCATACATATCAACAGCTAGAGCAGTATAACCCAATTCCGCAAGCATATTTGCTCGTTCGCGCGTGTAGTTGTTGTGTCCCCACCATTCATGCACTACAAGTATACCCGGTCGTTTGCCTTCAATGCTTTCATCATACACAATGTAACCTTTCATTTCAGTACTATCGGTCGCATATGACACTTCGACCCCAACAATATTTGGTTCTTTGACTGCTTGTTCATCACCCTTGTTTTCTGATGATTTATTACTACACGAAAAAAGTAGAATAGCAATTGTCAATATGAGCGGCGTTTTAATTTTTTGCATGGTTATACGTATTTAATGTTACTTCGAAATTAAAAAAGATTATTCATAAATGCATATTTATACTTACCTAAAGTAGTTTTAGAAGAATTAATCTCCATGTTAAAATTTTATGAGATTTTCATTCTTTAGCCTTTTTATCTTTTATTCACTGAAAAATCCTAATATTTATATGCGTTTTTTGACAAACTCTCGTGCCCGGATTACACCTCTTTCAATGAATTCACCGGATCGGATGTTGCGGCTGCAATGGATTGATAACTTACGCTGAATAATGCGACCAGCAATGTCAACCCTCCGGCAAGGATAAAAACACCTGCGGAAATCGTAGTGCTATAAGCAAAATTGGAGAGCCATACCCCCATGATGTAAATGGAGACGGGAAAAGCTATAAGGGTAGCAAACAGAATCAACCTGGCAAAATCTTTGTTTAACATCACCAGGATGTTGTTTACTGACGCGCCCATTACCTTCCGGATGCCGATCTCTTTCCTTCGCTGATTGCCGATATAGGCTGACAATCCAAACAATCCCAGGCATGCGATGAGCATAGCCAGTATGGTAAATATCATAACCACCTGGCCCATTTTTATGTCGTTTCGCATCAGCTCATCAAAATTGTCATCCAGGAAATGATACCTCAGCGGTTCATCAGGTGAATACGTTTTCCATTCCTGTTCGATAAATGTAAGTAGGCTGGCTGTCTGAGTTGCATTTACTTTGATTACTAATTTTCCCCATCGTTTATCCAGTGCAAATACGGCTGGTTCAATTTTCTTTCTCAGCGATTCGAAATTAAAGTCCCTGACAATTCCAATCACATGATATTTATTATTAAGCCTGGCTCCCACAGGATTATCCAATTGAAGGGCTTTGGCTGCAGCCTGTGTAAGAATCAGGGCGCTTGAATCAGAAGAAATGTCCCTCGAAAAAAAGCGGCCTTCAATCAGATCAAAACCAATTGTTTCAAAATAATCATAGTCTCCACGAAAGCGATTGATCTTCAACGGCTCTTCTATATTTTCAGATTTTAGCGTTGTAATCGAAAAGCTTGATGCGGATCCGGGTACCCTGTGGCCAATCCCCACGTTTTTAACTTCTGAACGGCCAGCCAATGTACTTTTCAATGTGTTTATATTTTCTTTGAGGATCCTTGAATTGTTTATGATTAATACATCTTCCTTATCAAAACCAAGGTCCTTTGTCTTCATATATTCTAATTGCTGAAATATTATCAGCGAACAAATTATAAGTATCATTGAGAGTGAGAATTGAAATATCACAAGCATGTCACGAAATCCGGGGTTACCCTTCAATGAATAAAAATCTCCCTTCAATACTCTGTTTGGGTTAAACGAGGATAGATAAAATGCCGGATAAATACCTGCCAGTATCCCTACACAAATTGCCAAAAGAAATGCAAATGCAACATTAAACATAGTAAGTAAACCTGAATCCAGCAGTGCCTGCCCTGTAGTCTTTTCGAAAATAATCAATAGGATTTCCGCCAATCCAAATGCAATAACCATGGACATCAGGCTAACCATTATCGATTCGGACATAAACTGGAATACCAGCGCCAACCGGGTCGATCCCATCGTTTTTTTTATACCCACTTCTTTTGCGCGCCGGGTAGCATGTGCAGTCGTCAGGTTTATGAAATTTATGGAGGCAATCACAATAATGAGAATGGCGATGGCAAGAAGGACGTTTACGGTTGTTGCATTGCCCCCGGCAGTTAAATCGAATCGTAAGGTTCCATTCAGGTAAATATCATCTAGTGGTTGAAGTATCAGATGGTAGCTGTCATCCCGCTGAAACCAAGCTTCAAATGGCATGGTGCTTCCCAACCCTGGGAATATCCGGTCTTTAACCAACCGGTCAAGGCTGAATTGAATATCTTCCGCTGTCACATCTTCACTTACTTTTATATAGTTGTACTTCTTAACCATCAGCCAGTTATCATCGAGTCCTGATGTTTCAGCATTGCCGGGTCCTCTGATTTCACGCGACCAAAAAGGGGCATTCAAATGTGACTTCACATTATTAAGATCAACGACCCCGGTAACAAGTTGCTGAGTTTTATACTCTCCCATTTCAATGATCTTCCCCACGGGTTCATCATCTCCAAATAATTTGGTGGCCAATGATTTACTAAGTACGAGGTTGTTTTTATTTGCAAGTGAAGTGCCCGGGTCTCCAGTATCAAATATGTAATCGAACATCTTAAAAAAACCGGGTTCAACAATCAATCCCTCTTCGGTCGCAGTAAAGTTTCCATATGTTATTTCAACTTCCGTCGCTTCAACACGGCAAGTCTGTTCCACCCATTGGTATTCTCCGGGCATCACTTCAAGCAATATCTCCGGTCCGCTGGCAAACTCTCCCATGGTCATAAACTTTGTAGCTACGCGGTAAATTTGCTTGTGATCCGTAAAATGTTTTTCGTAGCTCAACTCCTGCATTACATAAATCAGGATAACAAAACTACAGGCAATCCCGAGAGCCAGGCCACCAATATTTATTATGGAAAAGGATACCTGTTTTAAATGATTTCGAAACGCAATTTTTATATTATGTAATAACATAATTCTGTTTTTATTCATCCTTTAATGCATCAACCGGATTTGCAAGGGAAGCATTAATTGACTGATAAGCGATAGTTGTAAATGCAATTAGTGCAGACAAGGCAATTCCTGTAATAAACATTAAGGGTACTAATTCGATATGATAAGCAAATTTCTGGAGCCAGTTACTCATTCCCAAATAAGCAATGGGTCCAGATACTACAAAAGCGATAATTACAAGTAGTGTAAACTCTTTTGAAAATAATAGAATAATGGAGAATACTGACGCGCCCAAAACCTTCCGGATTCCAATTTCTTTTGTTTTTCTGCTGATCATGTATGAAACCAACCCATACAATCCAAGACAACCTATAAAGATTGCAATACCAGTAAACGCCAAAAGCATATTCGACATTTTTTCTTCACCTGCGAAAAATTCTGCAAATTTTTCATCCATAAAGTTGTAATTGAAGGCATATCCGGGATAAACCTGCTCAAACACACGTTCAAGACTGGTTAATGAAGCTGATAAATTTCCAGTTCTTATACGAATAGCCGCTATTTCATAGCGCTGAGATTCATTATATAATATTACAGGCTCTATCTTTCGCTTGAAAGACATTGTATGAAAATCTCCAACTACTCCCACAACAGGAACATCCTTACCCCATATTGAAACAATTATTCCAACAGCTTTGGATACATCCATATAGCCCATCCTTCTTGCAAAAGATTCATTAATAACAGCTCTGTTCATTGTATCCGATGCAACCAATCCTTCGCCAAACAGCAAATTCAAACCATATACATTGATATAATTCTCATCACATATTTTCACCTGTGCAAATAGTTCCTCCTGCCGTTCTTCAAAGTGATAATATACATTTGTTGTAGATACACCACCCCAGGCCGGCGGACCAGAGGAAAAACTTACTGCATCCACAGATGAGATTTGAGTCAGTTTACCAAATAATGCATTTCTGCTACCAACATTCGCAGTTGGAATATCAACGTTGATAATTCCTTCTTTTTCAAAACCAACTGGCGTATTTTTAAAATATTGTAATTGTGATGTGGCTATTATTGTTCCGATTATCAGTACCTGTGAAATGATAAACTGAAAAACCACCAATCCTCTTCTCATCATAAATCCTTTGCCCCAATCTGGAACAATCTTGCCTTTGATAGCATTAATTGGCTGATAACCTGAAAAGATTATCGCGGGGTATAATCCCGCCATTAAGCTCACTAATAATCCGGTAGCAAACAGAAACAGCCATATTTCCCATCCACCTGTTAAGTCAAGCGATAGCTGCAGGTCAAGAAACTGATTCACCTTTATTAAAGATAATTCCGCGAGACCAAGTGCCACTAACAAGGAAACCACCGTAATCAGAGACGTTTCCACCAGCAAACTGATGATCAATTGTGCTCGGCTGCTTCCTAATATTTTTCGAATGCCAATTTCCTTGATCCGGTTGGAAGCTTGTGCAGTAGTAAGGTTGACAAAGTTGATACAGGCTGTAATTATCAGGAAAACACCCAGAATGACCATCACCCAGATACTCTCGCGGCTGATAGAACGGTAGCTGTAATTGCTGAAATGTTGGTTGTAATGGATGTCACTTAAAGGTTGAAAAGAGTTATGCATGTCACTAGTCCGGTCTTCTCCATAATACTTATCTGCAAATGCCGGTAGTTTTTGGGCGACCATATCAATATTCTCTCCCTTATGAAGCAGGACATAGCATTGAAAATCACTTGAAGTGCTTGACCAACTTCCGAAGCGCTCATACTCCAAAGATTTTGTTGCGTATGACACCAGTATTTCAAAAGGAAAATCAGTTTTGTTTCGAGGATAATCTTCCATAACACCGGTAATCATTAGATCTCCGGATCCTTCAAGTATTAGTCTTTTCCCAACAATATTTGTTTTGCCAAAATATTTAATTGCATAGGATTCTGAAAGTACGACCTTACCGGGCCCGATCAGAGAGGTGCTTTTGTTTCCATGAATCCATTTTCTGTCCAGAATTTGGTACAGCCTTTCATCACAAAAAGCAATACCCTCCCTTTCTTCAAATATGTTGGATCCCGAATCCGCTTCCTTATTTATTATAATCCTTCCTGACAAAACATAATCAACCGGTGCAACGATTTCCATTTCAGGAAAATCAATCTCAAAAGCTTTAATTAATGGTGTTGGAACCCCAGAGTTGTACGTCTTTCGACCATTATTAATCGATTCAGTGACTACCCGGTAAATCCTGTCCCTTTTAGTATGATAGTCATCTATTCCAGTTAATGATGATACTACTAAATAAATAACAATGCTGCATGTAATGCCAAGTGCCAGACCTAATACATTAATAATTGCGTAAACCTTTTCTCTTAATATAGTTCGAAACGTGATTTTAAAGTTGTTAAGAGACATCGTCATTTTATTCATCTTTCAATGCATCAATCGGATTGGCATTGGAAGCTTTAATTGACTGAAAACTGATGGTTAATAATCCAATAATCAATGCCATCACAATCGTAATAACATAAACCCCAACCCCAGCGGAAATCCTGTAGGCAAAATTATCCATCCAGTTTCCGGATAAGATGCTTACCAAAGGCAATCCAATTACATTCCCGATAAGAATCAGTATTATAAAATCCTTTGTCAGAAGACGTACAATAGAATTAACACTTGCTCCCATGGTTTTCCTGATCCCTATTTCCTTGAGACGTATTTCCACCTCATAAGCCGAAAGTCCGAACAAGCCCAGGCATGAAATAAATATAGCCAGAATTGCAAATAAAGTCAGTATCATTCCTGCCTGGGTTTCAGATTCATATAAATTCGCCAATTTATCATCGAGGAAGCTGGACTCCAATGGACGATCAGGCGAAAATTTCTTCCATTCCGTTGTTAAAAATTTTAATGCGTCATCGAAGTTTGTTTCAGCAAATCGTACAGAAATATATTCCGTGTAATAAACGTGGGTATTAACATGTATTACAAGAGGTACGATTTTATTGTGAAGTGATTTAAAATGGAAATCCTTAACAATCCCTATAATTGTTGTCTTTTTTACGAGCGCTGAATCAGCATACCATGTCAGCTGTAATTTCCTTCCCACAACATTTTCTAGTTCCCACCCAAAAAGTCGTGCAGCAGATTCATTAATCATCACGGATTGCTCTACATCATTCTTGTTGTCTTTAGAAAAATTACGTCCATACAGAACGGATAGATCATAGACATCAGCAAACTCATGACCTACACTAAGCGTAAAC
This sequence comes from Bacteroidota bacterium, assembly GCA_022571715.1. Taxonomy (GTDB): domain Bacteria; phylum Bacteroidota; class Bacteroidia; order Cytophagales; family Cyclobacteriaceae; genus SZUA-230. The sequence goes on from JACZXH010000014.1 coordinate 10,369, forward strand.
ATATTATATCCTTTTTCCTTTAAGCTGTTTTCAGGCATTACCGGATTATCATATAATGTCTCGCTTCCAGGGACATGAGAAGAAACAACCACTCCCAGAACATTGGAATATTGGCTAATCTGGTCTATGAATTGCTGATAATTTTGCTGATCGTGACGATTACTAAGTTTCACAAGCAATATGAAATCCTTGACGAATCCAAGATTTGTATTCTTCATAAAGTTTACCTGCTTAACTACAATTAGAGTTCCTGCAATCAGGAAACAGGAAATTCCAAACTGGAATGTAACTAAAAATTTTCGTAGCCTTGAAGAACCTCGCCCTCCCGATCCTTTATTTCTGAAAACGTCAACTGGTTTGAATGATGAAAGCATTATTGCCGGGTATGTGCCTGCTAATAGACTGATTGTTAACAGTCCCGCAATTACATAAAGAATGTATTCAAACTCCATCAAGAAAGCAAGCGTCAATTCCCTGTCGACAATAGAATTAAATAATAAAAGCAATACCCATTCCGTTAAAACAAAAGCCAGAATAAATGACAGTAAAGTCATTAATAAAGATTCACCCATAAACTGGCAAAAAAGAATTTTTCTTGACGCTCCCATTACTTTTTGTACTCCGACATCCTTTGACCGCCTGATGGCTTTAGATGTTGCCAGGTTAATAAAGTTTACACAGGAAATTAATAGAATGAAAAGGGCGATTATTAGAAAAATAATAACATATTCGTACCTCGAATTTGTCTTCCACTCTGAAGTCAAATGAGAATGAAGATGAATATCTGGTAATGCCTGGATCGAGTATGTTCTTAATTCTTTTTCCTTTTCAGGAAGACTGGAAACCAGTTTCTTGTTCAATTGTGATTCTATAGTAAGAGATGATTCAAAAGTGGTGGCATTTATTAGTGCATATGTGAATAAATATGGATAATACCAGCTGTTATACCACGGCATAACCGTGTCGAGAGTAATGAATGATGTCAGAAAATCATAATCAAAATGTGAGTTGGGTGGTGAATCTTTGACCACTGCAATAATATTAAAAGAAAACTGCGATATCTCATCTTCGTAAATGAGTTCTTCACCAATAATATCAGTCTTTCCATAATATTTTACCGCCATTGATTTGGTGAGGATTACGGAAAATGGTTTGTTCACGTCATTAATCGATCCTGATATAAGTTCAAAGCTGAATATTGAAAAAATTGTTGAGTCGGCATAAATGAAAAGGTCCTCTTTATTCCATGTTTTCTTATCAGATGAGATATATGCTGGAAAAGGAAACAGTCTACCCATTTTCTCAATTCCCGGTATCCCGTTATCCTGAAGGGTATAATGAACACGGGGCGGGGTTTTTGCTGAATAAATTATACTACCATCTTCGCTTTTAATGTTTTCAGTTATTCGTATGATATATTGGTAGTTCTCGTGATGTTTATCGAAACTTAGTTCAAAGTTTATATAAGTAATAATGATTAGCACGCACGAAATACCAATGGCTAGTCCAAGTATATTCAAAATTGTGTAAACCCTGTTTTTAGAAAAATTCCGAATATATAGTCTTAAATAATGCTGAAACATCATCTGTAATTTTGCTTTCTATAACCAAGCATAATGCCAAAATCATATCTGACTGATTATAAGATCTTTATAAATGAATGATACTAGGACTGTATCGTTTTCGTTACACTATACTGTATTGTTTTTGTAACTCTCATTATCTTTCAAACAGAAAGTTGATGTAAAATGACACTATCCAAAGGTAATATTCTGATTATTGACGATGATATTGATGTGCTTGAAACAGCGCGAATGTTTCTGAAGCAATACTATACCCGGGTCGATATATCTCCTGACCCAACGAAAATACCTGGTATTATTTCTAAAAATCACTATGATGTTATTCTTCTGGACATGAATTTCCGAAAGGGAAGAAATGATGGAGTAGAAGGTTTCTACTGGCTTGATCGAATTCTAGAGTATGATCCGGAAGCAGTAGTAATCCTGATAACTGCTTACGGTGAAATTGATCTTGCGGTAAAGGCGATTAAAAAAGGCGCCACGGATTTTGTATTGAAACCATGGAAAAATCAAAAGTTACTTGGTACGGTAATGTCGGGATGGAAACTAAGAATGTCGAAAATCGAAGTAAAAAAACTTAAAGACACTGCACGATATATCAGCCGGGGTCAGAACAACGGTATTTCCGGAATAATAGGTAAATCGAAGGCTATGCTAAAGGTATTTGACCTGATCAAAAAAGTATCTGCTACCGCTGCTAATGTTTTGATCCTGGGTGAAAATGGTACCGGTAAAGAATTAGTTGCCCGGGCGGTTCATGAAGAATCTGATCGAAAAGATAACCAATTTATAAAGGTTGATATGGGGGCAATGCCAGAAACATTAATTGAATCTGAACTTTTCGGTCATGTAAAAGGAGCATATACCGATGCAAAAGAAGCCCGTACAGGAAGTTTCGAATTAGCATCGGGTGGCACAATTTTTCTAGATGAAATTGGGAATATATCCCTGAACGCACAGGCCAAAATCCTTACGGTTTTAGAAAACAGGATAATAAAAAAGATCGGCTCCAATATTCCGTTTGAACTTGATGTGCGCATTGTGGCGGCAACCAATAATTTAATTTATGATATGGTAAATGAAGGATCTTTTCGCCAGGATCTGCTGTATAGGTTAAATACAGTAGAAATCTTTGTGCCACCTCTCCGTGATAGAAAAGATGACGTTCCATTACTCACTGATCATTATTTTACACTTTTTTCAATTAGATACAAGAAGCAGGGAGTAACAATTAGTTCTGGAGTAATTGAAAAATTAATAAATTACAATTGGCCTGGAAATGTGAGGGAACTTCAGCATGCCGTTGAAAGAGCTGTTATTCTTAATGATAATAATGTGATAACTGACAGTGAACTATTTATTCAAAAACAGGAACAAGGATCTGTTCTATCGTCCAAAACGATTCATGATATGGAAAAGAATTTTATCCTGCATTCATTGAAAGAAAATGGAGGAAATGTTACCCAAACTGCAAAAGTAATTGGACTTACCCGCACAGCGCTATACAGGAGATTGCACAAATATGGAATCTGATTTTTAAAATTCAGCACAGATATGATCTTTCGAAGATTTACTATCCGTACTATTCTCAGAATTGCATTAATTGCAATTAACCTGATCATCATCGCTTCGATTTTTGGAGATAGCCGTCTCTTTTTTAACCAGTTCATCTTTGGAACTGTTTGCATAGTACAAATAATTGAACTAATCCATTTTGTGAATACTACTAATCGGGACATGACTCGTTTTATTGATGCCATTCGGCAATCCGATTTCACGATCAATTTTTCTAAAGATGAAATGGGAAAATCTTTTTTTGGCCTTTCTGAAAGTATGCGGGTAATGCTCGATACATATAAAAAAGTTAAAATTGAAAAAGAAGTTCAATATCATCTTTTAAAGCAGATCATTTCACATGTTTCGACAGGAATCATAGTGGTAACCGAAGGGAATGATATTACACTTATTAATGAGTCTGCAAGAAATATTTTGAAAGTACCACTCCTGAAAACATGGAAGGGCTTGGAATCGAAATCGCCTGAATTTTTTAACCAGGTAAGTGAACTTCCTGGAGATGAACAAATTCTCATGCAGGTAACTATTGATGGCGATAAAAAAGATCTTTCGCTTAATATAAGCCGATTCACCTTACTTGATCAGGCATACCAGCTCATAACCTTTTCAGACATAAAGAGTGAGATAGAGCAAAAAGAAATTGAAGCATGGTATAGACTCATTCGAATACTAACCCATGAAATAATGAATTCAGTTACCCCCATTGCTTCCTTGAGTGAGACCATAAAGTTGATGCTAGAAGAAGAGGATGGAAAACCTAAACCTGTAGATCATATCGATGCAAAAACAATACACGATGTACTCTTTTCAACAGAAACAATTATGAGAAGAAGTGAAGGGCTCCTTGATTTTGTTGAAGACTATAGGAAACTGGTTAAAATTCCTCACCCTAAAATACAGACTGTAAATGTAAAAGATCTACTTTCAGAATTCGAGTACCTAATGTCTTCCGAATTATCAAAACGAAATATTAATCTTCAAATAAGAGTAGAACCTGAGTTTGAAATCGATCTTGACAAAAACCTGATAACTCAAATTCTAATCAACCTCGTTAAAAACAGTTTTGAAGCACTTGAATGCAGCCAAAACAAACAAATCAAAATTGAGGCTGCCATAAAAAAAGAAAAGAAGATCATTACAATTTCGGATAATGGCCCGGGTATAGATAAAAAGGATATTGAAGACATTTGGGTACCCTTTTTTACTACAAAAAAGGAAGGTTCAGGGATAGGTCTGAGCCTTTCGCGACAAATAATGAAACTGCATAGTGGCAAATTATGGGTTAATTCTGTTCCTGATAAAGAAACCACCTTCACCCTTGCGTTCAGGAAGTAATATATATCAAATATGGTGAGTAGAAATATTTTAGGCCAAAACATTCACTTTACTTTTCAGCTTCAGAAGTGAAGCAAAATGAAAATTTACGTTTTCAGCACTATACAAAGCAACCATCCATCACATTTTAGGTCTTTTATGTAACCTTTTGGCAAATTATGAGTCTTAATAGAGTAGCCTCAGGGTCAAAAACGCAAACAGAATATTGAAGTATAGTATTAAAACAGGGATAAAATGGGATTATTTAGTATTTTCAAAAAAGACAGAAAAAAGAAAAAAGCATCAAAGTGTGCTATTACAGGCACTTTTCTGCAGTATGGCGAAGGACGGTTGCTGACAACCAGTCAGGTGGTTTCTTCCAGGAGATTCTGGGAAAGCATCATGACCGAGCCTGAAACGATGGCTTATACAATCAATCATTTCAAAAAACAAGATAAAAGCGCGACGAATATGCGCAGTATTATTTTTGAAAAATATGCACACAAAGATGACCCGTGGATTGTGTCGGAGGATGTTTTAACCACCTATGGCATTGAAGGAACAGATGAGTCGGAAGCGTATGCTAGGAAATGGTGGGAATCGGACGGCGAATTTATTCCTCCAAACAACGGGTCGGCCAGCCATCAGCTATCACCTGAAGTGTATGAAGATATTAAGCAATATGCCATCTGGAAAGCTGGTGAAAGCCGCGTAGCTTAGTAACCATTCCGAATAATCCCGAATACGGGGTGCTTCGGATTTAATTTATATATCCAATAATTTTTTTTTAAAGGCTACATCGTAAGATGTGGCCTTTTTTTACTCTTCCTGAAAATCGAGTATATTGGAGTAGTTGAAAATTCCATGATAATGAAATCCCGTGAATTACTCATTTTTGACGTAAATGAAACCCTGCTTGATCTTAAGCCGGTTCAGGAATCGGTAGGCAGTGTACTTGAAGGGCGTAGAGAGCTTGTTCCCCTCTGGTTTACAACCATGCTTCATTATTCACTCGTAACGACGGCGACGGGAAAATATCAGGATTTTGTAGAAATCGGAGTGGCTGCCTTGATTATGACTGCTATAAAATATGATATCATATTATCAAAAGAAGAGGCGTTGGCAGCCATAAAACCCATACTGAATCTTTCGCCCCACACCGATGTAATCCCGGCGTTGTATACACTTAAAGAAGCTGGATTTAGAATGGTTACACTAACAAATTCTTCAAAAATCGGCGTCGCTACGCAAATAAAATATGCGGGTCTTACGGATTTTTTTGAGCAGTTGTTAAGTGTGGAAGAAATCGGTATTTACAAACCGCACACACGAGTGTATGAATGGGCAGCAGGAAAACTGAATGCTGCGCCGGGAAATTGTACAATGGTAGCAGCCCATAGCTGGGATGTGGCTGGCGCTCACCGGGCGGGAATGAAAACTGCTTTTATCGCAAGGCCCGGGCAGCATCTATTCCCTGCCTTCCCAACCCCCGGTATGGTGGTACCGGATTTTAGTAAACTCGCTGACAAATTGCTGGAATTATGAACATTTATTATACTGAATTACTGACATTATGAACAGACTTTAGTTAATCAAATTTTAATTTTAACTGTAATAAACATACTTATTTTCATAACAGGTATTACATTGATAATTATTTTTTCTTTATCTTTGCAGTACGTTCTTTTAAAATTTGCTTATCAAGAAAGGTGGAGGGATTCGGCCCTGTGAAACCTTAGCAACCCCCTGCTAACGCAGGAAAGGTGCTAATTCCAACTCCGTTTAAGGAGAAAGATGAGTCCGGTGAAATTGTGCTAAACTGTTCAAAAATATAGTGAAGCCTCTTCCGGCTTGTTTGGGAGAGGCTTTTTTTATAACCTCTGATTCCCATATCACTGAATCTTGCTGGGTAAATACAATAGAACACTTATTTAACAGCAGATTCATGAAATTAACTCTGAAAAGAGAAGGAGGAAATTTTAGTCTGATTGCTACAAATGCAGCGGGGCATCTGGTTTTCCTGGATGCTATACAACGTATCGGCAGCAAAGAATCCGCATTCAGCTCCATGGAATTGCTGCTGGACTGCCTTGCCGGGTGCAGTACCATGGATATACTGAACATCCTTTACAAACAAAAACAGCATATTGAAATATTTGAAATTGACATTGATGCCGACCGTTACATGGACCGTAAACCGTTTGTTTTCAGGCAGATTACTCTGAACATCCTGGTTAAAGGGAAGATATCAGAAAGTAAGCTGAGCAGATCCATCTCACTAACCCGGGACAACTATTGTCTGGTATATCACATATTAAAACATACTTCTACTATTACGTATCGATATGAAATCGAAAAATAACCAACACTTCGAAACTATGGCCATCCGCACGCAGACGACACGGTCGCAATTCGGTGAACATGCTACCCCATTGTATCTCACTTCGAGTTTTGTGTTCCGGGATTCACAGCATGGTAGCGCCATGTTTGCCGGAGAAGAAGACGGGTATTTATATTCCAGGTTTTCTAATCCTACCTGCGATGAGTTTGTGGATAAGCTGTGCCTGATGGAAGGAGCCGAAACAGGCATAAGCACTGCTACTGGTATGGCCGCCGTATTTGTAACACTGGCTTCAGTACTGCAACAAGGCGATCATTTCATAGCTTCCAGGTCTTTGTTCGGAAACACCCTCCATATTATTACCAATATTCTTCCTAAATGGGGTATTGAATATACCCTAGTAGATATTTCCGAACAGGATGAATGGGAAAAAGTCGTAAAATCAAATACCCGGTTGCTGTTTATCGAAACCCCTTCCAATCCCGGGCTGGACTTAATCAACCTGGAAAAGGCAAATAATTTATGTAAAAGCAAGGGGCTTCTTTTTTGTGTTGATAACTGTTTTGCCACCCCATATTTACAGAAACCAATAGATTTTGGGGCTGATATTGTCATTCATTCCGCTACAAAATACCTGGATGGGCAAGGCCGTGTAATGGGTGGAGCCGTATTAGGCAAAGAAAATTGGATATCGAAAGCTTATGAATTTTTACGAAGGACGGGTCCTAGCCTCTCACCTTTCAATGCCTGGGTTTTGTCAAAAAGTCTTGAAACACTGGCCGTGCGGATGGATAAGCACTGTGAAAATGCCCTTAAACTGGCAGAATTTCTCGAATTACATGAAGAAGTGGATTTTGTAACGTATCCGTTCCTTCCTGCTTTTAAACAATTCGATCTGGCCAAAAAACAGATGAAACAGGGGGGTGGTTTGGTTTCATGTGATTTTAAGGGAGGTCGTGATCGGGGAATGAAATTACTTGACGCCCTTCAAATGATCTCACTCACAGCCAATTTGGGTGATACACGCACCATTGCCACGCACCCGTCATCGACAACACACTCAAAGCTGACAGATGCAGAGTTGGAAAAGGTGGGAATAACAAAAGGACTGATTCGCTTCTCAGTAGGGCTGGAACATATTGATGATATTATCAGGGATATTGACCTGGCCATAAATGCTAGTAAAAATGAGTGAAATAATAATATACAACCATAACGAACCTTTTTTACTGGAATCGGGAGAGAGCCTTGCGTATATTGATATTGCCTATAGTACCTCAGGAAAATTGAATGCGGCGCGAAATAATGTAGTGTGGATTTGTCATGCATTAACGGCTAATTCGGATGCCGAATCCTGGTGGCCGGGACTCGTAGGGCATGGATGTGTGATTGATCCGGATAAATATTTTATTGTATGTTCCAATGTACTGGGCTCCTGCTATGGGACCACCGGGCCGGTGAGTATAAATCCGACTACAAGTGAGCTCTACGGACTTGATTTTCCGCAATTTACAGTACGCGATGTCGTGAATGTACAATTACTGTTGGCTTCACATCTGAATATCAATACTGTTGAATTGCTTATGGGGGGCTCATTTGGTGGATCGCAGGCACTTGAGCTTGCGTTAAGTAAAAACTGGCAAATAGTACACCTGTTGCTGATTGCCACCGGTGCAAAAGAAACAGCCTGGGGCATTGCAATCCACGAAACACAACGGTTGGCCCTGACAGCGGATGCCACATTTACGGATACAAACGCGGATGCCGGGGCAAATGGGCTTAAGGCGGCAAGGGGAATAGGCTTACTTACGTACAGGACGTTTGAGGCATATAATTCTAAACAAACCGACCACGATGGGAGAACTGATAATTTTAAAGCGGCCTCCTACATTCAGCATCAGGGTAAAAAACTAGTCAAACGGTTTCATTCACATTGTTATTGGTATTTAACAAAATGCCTCGATACGCACCATGTTGGCAGAGGTCGCGGCGGACTTGAAAATGCGCTTTCGCAGCTTGATATTCCTACAACAATTATTACCATGGAAGGAGATATGTTAATTCCGGAAAGTGAACAGAAATACTTAGCCAGGTATATCAGGGAATCGGTATATTATAAGATTCTCTCGTCCTACGGGCATGATGGCTTTCTGATAGAATCGAAGGCTATAGGAGATATAATTCAAAAGGAACTTACTAAAAACAAACATAAAATAATAAAAGAAATCACCGTAGCTGAGCTGAAAAACCTGATTGACAGCAAGGTAGACTTTCAATTGATTGATGTCAGGGAAGAATTTGAATGTGAAATTGCAACTATTGGCGGAGAGCTGATTCCGCTGGGACAGATTGCAGATCAGGCATCAGTTATATCATCCGAAAAAAAAGTGGTTGTGTATTGCCGGAGTGGCCGGCGAAGCGCCGACGCGATTAAAAAACTACAGCAATTGAATGGTTTTGAAAATCTTTTTAATCTGAAAGGAGGGATGCTTGCCTGGGCTGATGAAATTGATCCTTCGATAGAGATAAATTGACCCTACAACATTGGTTAACTGCCGGTATAGGGTTTATTCATGCGGAGGATATTACGCTCATTTCGTCTTGAGAAATTAGTGTAAATATTCAGCTTATATTTTATGCCATAGGAACAGGATATTCGATAAGAGGAACAGGAGGAGTAAACGAAATACTGTCCACCGGGTGTCTGCAGGTTCGTCTGATGAGTAAATATCAGGTTTGGCTGAAATCTCAATCGACATTGGGCACTTGTGGCGACATACGTTCGACGAGAATTGAAAGAAAAAATCTATCGGGAGGCAATGAAGGACTTAAACCAGTCAACATAATGATAAATCCGAGTGACAATAGGCAGTCATTGTTACATTTCTACAATTAATACTGGTCTGCTTTGCGGGTAGTATAAGTTAAATATATGGAATTGATGCGATTGGTTCAAAATCCGATCAAATGACATGGCTGCCAGCGATGGCAACAAATCAATCCTATTTAGTCTTAGTCGGGCAAACTTGACTGTTTGTTTCTACTTGACAGGGGCTACATACATTACCTCATTTTCAGAAAATAGCTTGTTATATGTTTTTAAATCTACCTCAATGAGATTTTCTACTGCTGATTTATGAGCCAACCACTCAGTTTTCAAGTCTTCGAACCTTTCTTTCTCTCCGCTTGTCAAAGGTGGTTCGCTACTATCAATGAGGCTCTTCAGATAGAGCATGTTTGCATCCAGTTTGTTCAGATAATTCACCACGTCCTGAAAAGTCTCTTGTTTGGGTTGTATTAACAAGTTTTCCAGGCTGTCTATGTTACTGATCATAGTTTTTCCGTAATCGATCAGCTCCTCAAGATTGGTTTCTTCTTCCTCTTCAGCATCTGTTTTAAGTGCATCGAATCGTTTATTGAAACCTGTAATCTGCATTTTTATACTTCGCAACTCAATCACAGAATTGTATAATTCAGTAATCATATCATCGAGTTCACGTACCAACTGGTTGTGTATGTAATAATCTCCGGTAGTGGCAGTAAACCTTGGGTCCTTAATTACCGTGAGGGATTGTTCGAGTACTTTATCGCCATATGTCAGGCGTACTTTGTAAGTTGCAGGTATCACTTTATATCCGGCGGTACCGCCAAAAGGGATAAGTTTTTCCGGTTTTTTCAGTTCACGAGTCCGGAGGTCCCAGCGTAGCGTATTCATGCCGGGCGTATACGATATGGTATCCTTGTTGTCTTTACTTTTCAAGGCAAACTGGCGGAGTACGTTTCCATCTAAATCAATGATTTTGATGTCAAATTCGGTTGAGTCTTCCTTTGATTCCGATTGCATCAGATATCTGATTTCTGCTCCGTTAAACGGATTCATACCCAGTCCGTTTTTATTCGCATTTTTATCTGCAAAACCATCTGTTCGATAAACCTGCCTGGGTTCAAACAAGTGAATGCCGCTGGCAGCAATATCAGGTGATAACTGATGTAAAGGTGTGAGGTCATCAAGGATCCAAAATGCACGCCCCTGGGTAGCAGCTACAAGGTCATTGTGTGTTACTATCAGATCGGTAACGGGTACTACCGGCAGATTCAACTGAAAAGAAGACCAGCGTTCACCGCCATCGAACGAAATAAAAAGCCCCCTTTCGGTACCGGCGTACAATAGATCTTTTCTTTTCGGGTCTTCACGTATTACCCTCAGATAGTGAAATGGTGGAATTCCATTGGTTTTTAATTGCCAGGTTTTACCATGATCAGTTGTTTTATAAATGTAAGGTTTAAAATCGCCAAATTTGTATGCTGTTACTGCCAGATAAACTGTACCGGTTTTATGGGGTGATATTTCAATGGAATTAACTATGGCTTCCGGCATTCCCGGGGGCGTCACATTTTGCCAGTTTTTTCCGCCATCCCTGGTAAGATGCACCAGGCCGTCGTCGCTTCCTGTCCATAGTTCACCTGCATCAAAGGGGCTTTCTGCGAGATACATAATGGTACCATAAACTTCACCACCCGCAGCCTCGTTGGTAATCGGGCTGCCGCCTAGTCCCTGGCGTGTCGTGTCATTACGGGTAAGATCAGGGCTGATTTCATCCCAACTAATACCCCGGTTCAATGTGCGGAGCACTTTGTTGCCAGCGTGGTAGATCACACTTTTATCGTGTTGCGACATAATGATCGGGGCATTCCAGTTGAACCTATAACGAACTTCCCTGCTACTGCTACCCAGACCAAGAAACGGATAGGCCATAATGTTCTTCACTTTCCGGGTCGATCGTTGCCATTCCTGGATGATACCCTGGTAACAACCAGCATATACATATTCCGGGTTATCGGGATCAAAAGCAGGGAAAGCGCTTTCACAACCTCCTATTCCTGCAATCCAATCTGTACGCCGGATACCTCTACCGAAAGTTCTGTACGGGATTGTCAGTGCCGAATTGTCCTGCTGGCCGCCGTAAACCCAATAGGGAAATTGGTTGTCGGTATTTACTCTGTAAAGCTGTGCGGTAGGCTGATTGTCCTGGGCTGTCCAGGTTATGCCTCCGTTGAAGGAAATATTGGCCCCACCATCATTTGCGTTGATCATAATGTCCGGATTTACCGGGTTGATCCATAGATCGTGGTTATCGCCATGAGGTACGGGAACCTGTGCAAATGTTTTACCTCCGTCAATGGATTTCATAAAAGGCGCATTTAATACATACACCTTATTCTCATCTTCGGGATCAGCAAATACGTGCATGTAATACCAGGAACGCGCTCTTAATATTCGTTTGTCATTGATCATTTTCCATGTTTTACCACCATTATCAGACTTGTAGAGTCCTCCTTTTTCCGATTCAATGATCGCCCAGATTTTCTGAGGGTTGGCCTTCGATACAGATATACCGATTTTACCCATGAGAACTTCGGGTAATCCTTTGGTTAGCTTTTCCCAGGTATCGCCACTGTCTCTCGATTTATAAATGCCACTTCCTTCCCCGCCGCTATAAATCTGCCATGGAGTACGCTGGTGTTCCCAGAATGCAGCATACAGGATTCGTGGGTTGGTCATATCCATACTGAGGTCGCTTACCCCGGCTTTGTCGCTTACATGTAAGATCAGTTTCCATGTCTTTCCTCCATCTGTGGAGCGATAGATTCCTCGTTCGGGATTGGGATTATACGGGTTTCCCTGGGCTGCTACATACACCAGGTCAGGATTATGCGGATGAATCCTTATTTTGCTGATATGTAACGTAGCTTCCAAGCCCATATGCTGCCAGGTTTCTCCACTATCGGTGCTTTTATAAACACCGTCTCCCGAAGAAGTCATTACGCCACGAACAGGCGCTTCACCCATACCCACATAAATTACATTAGGATCAGATTCTGCAACAGCTATGGCGCCTACAGATCCTGTCTTAAAAAATCCGTCAGAGATATTTGTCCAGATTTTTCCTGCATTAATGGTTTTCCATACTCCACCGCCTGTTGAGCCAAAATAGTAGATAAGCGGTCTGGATGTAACACCTGCGACGGCCGTCGAGCGCCCACCCCGAAAAGGTCCGATGTTCCTCCATTTAAGATCCTTATAAAGGCTTTCATCGAATGTCAGCGTAGTACTTTGGTTTTTTATATTTTCTTTTTTTCGTTTTTGAGAATAAGATGCGCTACTAAGCAACAGGAATAAAATGGAAATAGAAATATACAGTTGCAGGTTCTTCATAACAGTGAGATTTTGGATTTTCGAAAGGTTGAATTTAGAACCTTAAATTGAAAATGCAAGAAAATTATTTTTGTGGACAGGTTGCAACCGTTTATAATTGCACTTAATTAAGATTACAGTATTTGCGAAATCGAAATTTTAACATGAAAATGAGATACACTTTATTAGTGATTTTTTTACTCATCATTATTTCATTCTATTTTTTTCAGACACCTGAAAAGGAATTCGAAGAAATTTATCCGTATGAAGATTCTGTACTCACCTCGTTGTTGTCATTCAGAAAAGTCAAATTGAAAAAAATTGAAAACAATGGCAATACCTGGGAATATTATTATTCTGATAATGGAGGTAAAGAAGAAACGATATTGTTTATTCACGGAACGGGGGGTGCTTATGATATTTGGTGGCAACAAATTGAGAGTCTGAAAGATAAGTACAATATAATAAGCATCACACTGCCTCCTGTAAATACGTTAAGAGCCGCTGCTGAGGGTTTGGTTGAGGTTTTGGATTATGAAAAGATAGCTCAAACACATGTTGTTGGCACGTCTATGGGAGGATATATTGCACAATACCTGATGTATCATTATCCCAGTCGCATTAGCAAAGCGGTTCTGGGAAACACATTCCCTCCAAATGATATTTATAAAAAAGAAAATAAAAACCTGCGAATAATTATGCCACTTATCCCTGAGTGGGTGATTATGTATCTTTTCCGGGAAAATGTATCGGAAAAGATCATACCTGCCTCTGAAAATTCAAAGTTGGTTGAAAGTTATCTGCATGAGCAGTATTATGGATATATGAGTAAGAAACAGATTATTGGACGATTCGACATTGTGCTGGAATATTTTGAATTAAAGCAAAATCCGGAGACGGAGACGAAGATGATACCAAAATTAATTATTGAATCCGATAATGACCCTCTTATAAATGAAGTCCTCAGGGAAAAAATAAAAATACTATACCCTGAAGCTGAAGTATTTGTATTCCATGAAAAAGGGCATTTCCCGTATTTAAACCAAGCTCAGAAATATGCACAAGTACTTGATTTATTTTTCAGAAAATAAATTTGATAGAAAATTTTATTTGGAATTTAAAATTATTGTGCTAAATTGCCAATGCTGAAAAGCAAAAACACCTAATTAGTCCTATTTATTTTGAGTTTTTGACCTTGAGGCGCCTTTTTGACCGAAGGCGCCTTATTTTATAATATGACCAGTATCAGATAGATTTACTTAATAATTTCATAAATCTTGAGAGAATGATCAGATATGAGATATACCTTATCGCCATTTACCAACGCAAAATTAAATTTTCCTTTAGAAGGTAAAGGTATTCCGGTTAAAGCTCCATTGTACAGATTCATAAAAGTCAGATATCCGTCTTTCATATAATACATTCTGTCGCCGGAAAAATTGAAATATTCAATTCCTTTTACCGGAATTTTCTTTTTATAATTTCCGATGTTATCAAACATAAACAACCCCAGTTGTGGATCACTGACAAAAAGAAAATTCTGATATTCTTTCATGAAACTGATATTAAAGTTGTCCGTATCGATGATCAAATCGAGAGGCGTTTCTATTTCTAGAATGTTTGTAAGAATGTTATATTTTTTGAGACTGAAGTCGGTCTGATCAAGTAGCCACAGGTTATTGTCGGTGCTAATGGTGGCCAGCGCAGCAAACCCAATTGGGGCTGGATTAAAAGAATAATGCGGTGAAGAACGAAAATACCGGTCAAGGAGTATATATTCTTGTAAGTCCTGGTAAAACACAAATATCCTTAATCCCGATCCGGCTTCAATAAGCGAGATTGCAGCATTTTTTCTCGGAGAAAAAGCCATTAGTGAATCTCCCATACTGCTGTATTTATATATCAGGCCTTTATCGGATACAAGATAAATATTGCCGTTAATGTCAACCGACACATTTTCAATTTTCGCATGAAGCTCTATATCATATACAAAGTCCATCTCCTGAGAATATGCAGAAGACATGGCCAGAATCAGGTTAAGCGCAAAAAAAATCCGTATCATCGGAGGGCATCAAATTTAATAAGGCTTACATGATGGCCATCAAATTCAGCGTAATATGAGTTGGTAACCCATTCACCCAAATTAATGTAGGTACTCGACTCATTAATTTTTATTTCTAGTGGGATATGGCGGTGTCCAAAAATGTAGTAATCAAAATGTTCCTTTTCTTCATTCTTTCTACAGAAGTCTAATAAAAAATCGTTATCAAGTTCAAATGTGTCGGTTCCTTCATTGCTGATCCGGCTTTTGCCTGACCAGTATTTTGCCAGTCCGATTCCAAGATTTGGATGAATTCGAGCAAATGCCCATTGACATACCTTGCTGCCGAATATTTTCTTTAGAATTTTGTAAGTTATATCGCTGGGTCCGAGCCCGTCGCCGTGCCCTACTAAAAGTTTTATTCCATTGATCTCCAACTTCATGGGTTCTCTATAGATATTAATATTGAGTTCTTTCGGGAAATAATCATACATCCACATATCGTGATTACCTGTAAAAAAAATAACCGTAGTACCGGAATCAGTGATTTCGGCAATTTTGCCCTGGAGCCTAACAAAACCTTTGGGAATTGCATTTTTATATTCGAACCAGAAATCAAAGATATCACCAGCTAGTATAATGGCTTCGGCTTCTTCTTTTATATGATCAAGCCATGCCACTACCTTCTTCTCTGTGCGCATGCTGCTTTTTCCGTCCGGAGCGCCCAGATGGAAATCAGATGCGAAAAACAACTTCTTGTTATCCGGGAGCACTTTTAGGTTATCCAGCATAAAATAAATTTTGAAATAAAAGATCAGATACCCAGGAGTATCTGATCAGGAATAAGCCAAAAATGATAATAGTATTAACGCTCTTCAATTGGTTTTTCAGGCGATTTATCACCTTCCCCTGGTGGTTCATCGGTGACGCTGATTTCGCCCAGACCATTCGATCCTTTCTTCCCCGCTCCGGCCTTATCAGAGGATTCTTTGTTTTCGGAATCAAGGGTAATTTTCCGATCCTCTTTTTTTGCCTTTTCGCGTGCCTTCCTCTCCTTTTCTTCTACACGTTTGGTAAACTCTTCATAAGCAGTATGATGTTTAAATGGACGTTTACCAATCAAAGTCTCCAGGTCGCTTTGGAAAATAACTTCTTTTTCCAGGAGTTCCTTTGCCACTATTATAAGCTCTTTTTTCTTTTTTATAAGCAATTTTTTTGTACGCTGGTAAGCCGAATTCACTATTTTCTTCACCTCCTGATCGATCAACTCGGCTGTTGCTTCGGAATAAGGCTTGTTGAACTGGTACTCCCCCGGTTTTGATTCATAGTAGGAAATATTACCGATCTTGTCATTCATTCCATAAATTGTTACCATGCTGTACGCCATTTTGGTGATTTTTTCCAGATCGCTTAATGCACCGGTTGATATTTTTCCTAATATAATTTCTTCTGCCACACGTCCTCCGAGCGCCATGCACATATCATCCATTAGCTGATCGGTCTGGTAAAGATATTGTTCTTTGGGTAAATACTGAGCATAGCCTAACGCCGCAATCCCTCGTGGAACAATGCTTACTTTCACCAGTGGGTCAGCGTGTTCGAGAAACCAGCCTGCAACCGCATGACCGGCTTCATGATAAGCCACAATCTTTTTTTCTTCGGGTAAAATTATCTTACTTTTCTTTTCAAGTCCCCCGATCACCCGGTCAATGGCATCCTGAAAATCATCCATATCCACAGCATTTTTGTTTTTCCTGGCGGCGATAAGCGCAGCTTCATTACTTACATTGGCAATTTCAGCGCCTGCGAAACCGGGCGTTTGGGCAGCAAGCCTTTTCGTATCTACTGTCTTATCAAGTTTTATGGGTTTTAGGTGAACCTTGAATATAGCTTCCCTTCCCATGATATCCGGTTTATCTATGCTGATTTGCCGGTCGAATCGGCCGGGCCGTAACAATGCAAAATCCAGCACATCCGGCCGATTGGTTGCCGCGAGAATAATAACTCCGGAATCAGTCGAAAAACCATCCATTTCTACTAACAACGAGTTTAGAGTGTTTTCTCTTTCATCATTGGAGCCGGGTACCTGTCCGCGCCCTCTTGATCGGCCAATGGCATCTATTTCATCAATAAATATGATACAGGGTGCTTTTTCTTTTGCCTGCTTAAAAAGATCCCTGACCCTGGCCGCCCCGACACCTACAAACATCTCTACAAAATCAGAACCCGATAAGGAGAAAAATGGAACTGCAGCTTCTCCGGCAACTGCTTTGGCCAGCAAGGTTTTACCAGTGCCGGGAGGTCCTACCAGCAATGCGCCTTTCGGAATTTTGCCTCCTAACCTCGTGAACTTGCCGGGGGTTTTTAGGAAATCAACAATTTCTTTTACCTCTTCCTTGGCCTCATCAAGTCCGGCAACATCATCAAATGTGGTTTTCACTTGGTTATCAGCATCAAATAAAGCCGCCCGTGATTTACCTATATTAAATATCTGACTACCCGGTCCGCCTGATCCGGTCATCCGGCGCATCAGGAACCAGAAACCGAAAAGTATCAGAATAAGGAATCCCCAGTTGAATAGAAAACTCATAACATCATGCCGGTCTTCAATTGTATAGGAGATGGACTGCCCGGTAGATTCTTCCAGAATTCTGAGGCGTGCCATAAAAGCTGCAGGATCAAGCAACTGAAAACGGTATTGCGGACCATCTCCTGTTGCAAAAGGGCCCCTGTTTTCAAGCTCTGATCTGTATTTGGCATTTTGAAGTGCATCACTTTTCAGATAAACCTCAACAATTTCCTGATTCTTTATGATTGTAATTCTATCCACATCTTTACTCTCCACCATTTCTTCGAATCGGTTTGGAGGAATTTCGATGGTTGCACTTGACCTGTTGAAATAGGTAACTGCAAAAATTAAACCTACTAGTGACACAATAATCCAAATCTGATAGTTTGGCTTTTTTGGTGCATTAGAGCCCATTTTTTTCTTATCCTGTTTATTTGCCATTTACTTATTATTCTCTAGTTTCTTTATAATCATTAATTAGTAACGTGAAAATTCCCTGCAGGTATGGGATCAGGAAGCAATCCTGGTTACCT
This sequence comes from Bacteroidota bacterium, assembly GCA_022571715.1. GTDB lineage: Bacteria > Bacteroidota > Bacteroidia > Cytophagales > Cyclobacteriaceae > SZUA-230. Next base: position 28,521 of record JACZXH010000014.1, read on the forward strand.
CGGCATCTCCCCACAGGTCTTCAAGGGCAAAAAAAGTACGCTTTTCGCTCTTAAAAACATGGGCAACCACATCAACATAATCTAATAAAACCCATTCATTATTTTTCTGGCCCTCTTTATGCCAGGGGTCTTGCTGGTCTGATTTATAAACAATTTCCTCGATCGATTCAGATATGGCACCAACTTGCGTGTCAGAATTTCCCGAACAAATAACGAAGAAGTCTACAATGGAGTTGGGCACATGCCTGAGATCCAATACCACAATATCATAAGCTTTCTTTTCCTGCATTCCTTTTACAACCACTTTGCTCAGATCTTCGGACGGTAGAAAGCTATTTCTCTTCAGCATTCACTAACTTTGGTTTAACAAACGAAATTACAAAATTACTTGTATAAAAGTCTTGCCAAAACTTCGATTGTAGGGAAAAAGGTTATTTTCATGCCATCTTGTCATTCAACTAATGACATATGTGCTGAATTTTTAGCGGCAGGTCAAGGCGACAATGGATTGGTGATTGCCACCGACTACCAGACTGATGGCCGTGGGCAAGGTACAAACCTGTGGATATCAGATAAAGGTGAAAATTTGATTATCAGTATTTTACTGGACACCTCGTTTCTTGCTGTATCGGAGCAGTTTTATCTGAATATGGTGGTTTGCATTTCAATATTGGAAGTTTTAAAAAATTATCTAGGCGAGAATGTAAAGATAAAGTGGCCCAATGATATATATTATAATGATAAAAAAATATGTGGTGTATTAATTCAGAACAATCTGAAAGGAACCTCCATGGAATATTCCATTGTGGGAATCGGAATTAACGTTAATCAAACAGTATTTGCACCTGGAAATGCCGCCTCATTACGTATGATTACAGGCAAATGGTATGAATTACAGAATGTATTCGAACAGACAGGGGAAAAGCTTGAAAAGTATTATTTGCTATTGAAAGACGGCAATAATAAATCTCTAAAAAGACATTACATGAAAAACCTGATGTGGTATCAGGAAGCACATAATTTTGCATTCAAAACTGACAAGGTATTTAAAGGTATAATTACAGATGTAGAGGAATCAGGTAGGTTGATTATAAAAAGTGGAGATGTAATACACCGGTTTGGATATCAGGAAATAAGGTTTGTTCGATAATGTAATCTTTGACTGCAGCAACTTATCGAGTAACTTTGTGTTTAAATTCTGAGACTCATAAAAAAAATCAATGATTGACACACAATTAAACTACAAGGTAAAAGATATTTCGCTTGCCGGTTGGGGAAGAAAAGAAATAAGGCTTGCAGAAGCAGAAATGCCTGGATTAATCGCCTTGCGGGAAGAGTACCGAGACAATAAGCCACTAAAAGGAGCAAGAATAGCCGGCTGCTTGCACATGACCATTCAGACCGCTGTACTTATTGAAACGCTAACCGAACTTGGTGCGGAGGTTTCATGGTCATCATGCAATATTTTTTCAACGCAAGATCATGCTGCCGCCGAAATTGCAAAAACAGGGATCCCCGTTTTTGCCTGGAAGGGAATGAACGAAGAAGAATTTGATTGGTGTATCGAGCAAACATTATTTGCGTTCGAAGGGGGTAAGCAGCTCAACATGATACTGGATGATGGTGGCGATTTAACAAACATGGTATTCGACCAATTTCCGGAACTTGTAAAAGGACTTAACGGTGTGTCTGAAGAAACGACCACTGGCGTGCACAGGTTGTATGAAAGGATGAAAGAAGGTACTCTTCCGGTTCCTGCTATTAATGTGAATGATTCCGTTACAAAATCAAAGTTTGACAATAAATATGGATGCCGCGAATCACTTGTGGATGCCATACGCAGAGCTACCGACCTTATGCTTGCAGGTAAAATTGCTGTGGTAGCAGGTTATGGTGATGTAGGAAAAGGTTCTGCGCAGTCACTCAGAGGCGCCGGAGTACGTGTGATAATAACCGAGATTGACCCAATATGTGCCCTTCAGGCGGCAATGGATGGTTTTGAGGTTAAGAAAATGACTGATGCAGTGAAGGAAGCTGATATAGTAGTAACAGCGACCGGAAACAAGGATATCATTACTGGAGAACATTTTATGCTGATGAGGGATAAGACCATTGTATGCAATATCGGACACTTTGATAATGAGATAGATATGGCCTGGCTAATCAGTAATTATGGTGGTACAAAAGATACGATCAAACCACAGGTTGACCTTTATAATGTGGAGGGCAAGGATATCATAATATTGGCAGAAGGAAGATTAGTTAACCTTGGTTGCGCTACGGGGCACCCTTCATTTGTAATGTCAAATTCATTTACAAATCAGACCCTTGCACAGATCGAACTATGGAAATATAATGATAAGTATGAAACTAAAGTGTATATGCTTCCCAAGCATCTTGATGAAAAAGTAGCAAGGTTGCATCTGGCAAAAATTGGCGTAGTACTGGAAAAACTTACTCCTGAACAAGCGAAATATATTGGGGTAACGGTAGATGGCCCGTATAAACCGGAATACTACCGGTACTAAGCCTGGAAAAGTGTATTGCATAGTTTGATTGATGAAAGTTAGTGGATTTACGATTATCAGGAACGCAATTAAGTTTGATTTCCCGGTCGTAGAATCTATTACTTCCATTCTTCCCCTATGTAACGAATTTATAGTTGCAGTTGGCAATTCTGATGATGGCACACTTGATGTGATTCGGAATATTGACGACACGAAAATCCGGATTATTGAAACCATTTGGGATGAGCGTTTGATAGGAAAAGGAGGGAAGGTACTGGCAGCAGAGACGAACAAATCTCTTGAAGCAATTTCGGACGATGCAGACTGGGCATTTTATATCCAGAGCGATGAAGTCGTACATGAGAAAGACCTCCCAGCAATTTATTCAGCAATGGAAAAATGGAAGGACGATTCACAAGTCGATGGTTTACTCTTTAAGTATCTACATTTTTATGGGTCGTATGATTATCTGGCCAGTTCACCTCATTGGTATTCAAGAGAGATTCGGATTATTAAAAACCATAGATCAATATTTTCTTACAACGATGCCCAAGGGTTCCGAAAAGGGAAAAATAAAAAACTGAAAGTAAAACCTGTGGACGTTTATTATTATCATTATGGCTGGGTTAAGCATCCGGAAACCATGCAAAAGAAAAGGTTATTTCATCTTACATGGCAAAATGAAAAAGTTAGTAAAGAAGAACGAAACAGTCGGCAGTATGATTACTCAAAAATAGAAACCATACAATTGTTCAATGGCACCCATCCAAAAGTGATTCAGTCAAGGATCGAGAAAAAAAACTGGGCATTTGAATATGATATTGCCTTCAACAGGCTTTCATTAAAAAATAAGTTAAAAATGGCAGTCAAAAAATATTTTGGTATTGAACTTGGGTATAAAAATTATCGTTTGATTTAGAATAAATGAAATTACACTTGCACATTAAATATTACTATTTTTGAATCAAATGTCAGAAACAAAAAGGAAACGATATTCAGAAGCTGAAAAAACGAAAGTCTTTGATATAGAGTTTTATCCGCATATCGATTCGATGTATAATTTTGCTTATCGCCTTACTTTTGACGAAGATGACGCAAAGGATCTTGTTCAGGACACGTACCTGAAGGCCTTTCGTTTTATAGAATCATTCCAGAAAGGAACTAATGCCAAAGCATGGTTGTTTCGAATATTGAAAAACAGTTTTATCAATGATTTTAGGAAGAAAAGTAAAGAACCTTCCAAAGTAGATTATCAAGAAGTTGAATCTTATTATAACTCTGGTGATGTTGATAAAACAATAACCACCGATTTGAGAGTTGATTCTCTCAAAGATATGATGGGGGATGAAGTTACTAATGCGCTCAATACGCTGGATGTAGATTTCAGAACGGTGATTATACTTTGTGATCTGGAAGGATTTAAATATGACGAAATGGCCAGGATATTAGATATCCCCATCGGTACTGTTAGATCGAGGTTACACAGAGCGAGAAACCTGTTGAGAGAAAATCTAAGAGTGTATGCAAAAACGATGGGCTATGTTAAAAAGAGTTAAATGACAAAAATTTTACCAAACTGGTTTAAAAAAAATATAATCAGCAGGCATTTAATGACTAATTGCCCTGATGAGGAACGCTGCCTGCATTTGTTGGAGGTAATTCTTGACGATGAATCCACACCTGAAGCTGAACAAGAGTACTTTGAACATATTGACCAATGCTGGCCGTGTTATCAAAATTATAATCTGGAAAAAGCTATCAGGAAACTTATCAAATCTAAAATAGAGAATAAACCGGTTCCTGATGGTCTTATAAAAAGTATTAAACGAGAGATTGAAAAAATTACAATCGAATAGCAAGGTAGGCAAGATATTCATTTTTTCTGCACCTTCAGGTTCCGGTAAAACCACCATTGTCAGATATTTACTGGACAACAATTCAGACCTGGGATTTTCCATTTCAGCATGTACACGCAATAAACGGGGTCATGAGGAGGTACATGGGAGGGATTACTATTTTCTTACCCGCAAAGAATTCAAGGAAAAAATAGGCAGCAATGAATTCATTGAATGGGAAGAAGTGTATGATGGAAATTATTACGGTACCCTGAAATCTGAAGTCCAACGACTATGGTCAATAGGCAAGAATGTGATTTTCGATGTGGATGTACAAGGTGGAATTAACCTCAAAAAATATTTCGCCGATAAAGCATTATCTGTTTTTGTTAAAGTTGTTTCGAAAGAAACATTAAGAAAAAGACTTGAGGAAAGAAAAACTGAGACGGAAGAAACTTTGGCTAAGCGATTGGATAAAGCTAAATTTGAACAATCATTTGCTGATCAGTTTGATGTTATACTTGTTAACGAAACACTTGACAAATCGCTTCGGAAAGCACAGGAAATATACGACGAGTTCAAGGCATTGTGAATCGTTTTTTTTTCAGAGATGAAAGTAGGCCTGTTTTTCGGATCATTCAACCCCATACATACAGGTCATCTTATTATAGCCAGTATATTGGTGGAAACTACGGATATTGATAAGGTGTGGTTTGTAGTTTCTCCGCAGAATCCCCTTAAAAGCCGCAAATCGCTATTACATGAATTTGACCGGCTCGTCATGGCGCGGGCAGCCATTAATGATAACGGTAACCTGGAAGTCTCAGATGTGGAATTTCGGATGCCGAAACCAAGTTATACCATTGATACGATGATGTACCTTGCTGAGAAACATGCTGACAAGAGGTTTGTGTTGATTATTGGTGAGGATAATCTTAAAACATTTCCAAAATGGAAAAATTTTAAAATCATCATTGAAAAATTTGAAGTGTATGTTTATCCACGTCCGACATCAGTTGATTTCGATTTGAAAACGCACCCTAATATACACATGGTCGAGGCTCCCATGATAGACATTTCAGCTACATTTATCAGAAAGTGCATCAAACAAAGCAGATCGGTCAGGTACCTTGTTCCGGATCTGGTAGAAGAAATGATCCGGTCAAAAATGTTTTACCAAAACTAAACAGTCATTATTTCTTCCTCTTTCTTTTTGACCAGTTCATCGACTATTGAGCTCTGTGCTTCGGTCATTTTATCGAGTTTTTCTTCAAATATTTTTAACTCATCTTCCGATACGCCATCTTTCTGAAGTTGTTTGAAGTTGTGCTGGCAATCATGCCGTGCATTGCGAACACTGATTTTACCGTTTTCCCCTTCATGTCGCACTTGTTTTACAAGGACAAGTCTTCGTTCTTCTGTTAATGCTGGAATGTTAATAAAAATCTGTTCGCCATCATTCTGTGGGTTAAGCCCCAGGTCGCTATTTATAATTGCTCGTTCGATGTCAGGGATATTCGTTTTTTCCCAGGGCTTGATCATCAGGGTTTTTGCATCGGGGGTATTTACAGAAGCTACCTGATTGATAGGCGTTGGTGATCCGTAATATTCAACCATGATGCCGTCGAGCATGTTGGGCATGGCTTTGCCAGCTCTGATTTTCGTTAATACATTATTCGCATGATCAACCGAATTATTCATCATTTCTTCGGCATAATCAAGATAGAAATTAATATCTTCCATAATATATTATTTTTCAATTCTCAGAATTAATTAATCAACGTTCCAACGCTTTCGCCATTCACAATTCGTGCGAGGTTACCTGCGCGGTTCATATCGAAAACAATAATGGGCAAATTATTTTCTTGACACAAGGTAAAAGCGGTCATATCCATTATGTTTAACCCTTTTTGAAATGCTTCCTTATATGAAAGTTGCGGATAACGAGTGGCATCGCCATTTTTCTCCGGATCAGAAGAATAAACCCCATCCACACGGGTCCCCTTAAGTACCACATCAGCGTGAATTTCAATCGCTCTTAAAGCAGCAGTGCTGTCGGTCGTAAAATACGGGTTTCCTATACCGGCACCAAATATCACAACACGGCCTTTTTCAAGATGCCTTTCGGCACGCCGTTTTATAAAGGGTTCGCAGACCTGCTCCATATTAATTCCGGACATAAGTCGAGTAAACATCCCTAATTTTTCAAAGGCACTTTGCAATGCCATGCCATTGATTACGGTAGCGAGCATCCCCATATAATCGCCTTGCACACGATCAATTCCAATTTTTTCGGAATCAACACCTCGGAAGATATTGCCCCCACCTATGACAATTGCAATTTCAACTCCTTTATCATGTACGGTTTTAACATCGAGGGCATATTGCTCAAGCCGGGCAGGGTCGATACCGAATTTCCTAGAACCCATTAGTGCCTCACCGCTGAGCTTCAGTAGAATTCTTTTAAATTTCATTAAACGGATAAATATTTAGCAGTTGCAGGCAAATATAATTAAGTATGATAAGTATGTTAGATGAAACGATCTGCTTTACTTGTTAAAATTGAATAAGTATCTGATTTTTCTCTACACTGTCACCAACATTAACACTAATTTCTTTTATTATACCATCAACAGGCGACATGATCACATTTTCCATTTTCATAGCTTCCAACACAATTACATTGCCTCCCTTTGTTACTTCATCCCCTACCTGACAGCGAATTTCCATAATCAGACCAGGCATCGGAGCTTTTATGTTAATTATTTCTGATGTAAGCTCCTGATTCATTCCCATTTTCTCAAGCAACAGATCATGTCGGTCTCTAAGTACAATCTTATGTTTCCTGCCGTTGACTTTCAATACGAACGTTTTATTCTCTGGATCGGCATCCAATACACTTACTTTATATCTCGTACGGCCATTACGGGCAATCATTGCACCATCCCCCAACGATGTAATTTCCAGTGAAAAGGCTTTACCGTTTATAATAAAGTGTGACCCAGCCTGTTCTTGAATCTCAAATTCATCCCTGTCGTTAAGAATTGCTTTGATCATAATTATTTACTACGTATCCTGCATATGCAAAAATAGAATTTTATAATTGTTTATAGGATTTTTTCACATCAATGAATGGTTAATTTTTGCTTATATATCTTTTTAATACAAAAGTTTGATTAAAATAAAAAAGCCTCTATTTTTGCACTTCCTTAAAAATGGAGTGGGATAAATATGTGCCGTTTTCAGGGTTAATGAGTTCTTTTATTGATAGTTTCGGGGGATGTCGCATAGTGGCAATTGCAACGGACTGTAAATCCGTCGACTCAGGTCTTCGCTGGTTCGAGTCCAGCCATCCCCACATCCGTTGATACGGAAATGCGGGAGTAGCTCAGTTGGTAGAGCGACAGCCTTCCAAGCTGTAGGTCGCGGGTTCGAGCCTCGTCTCCCGCTCTAACATTGGTTGATTGAATGCAGGATAGTAGGTTCCGAGTTTGCAAATGATACTTTTAAATCGGCAATCTGCAAATCACCAACTAATATCAGCCGATGTAGCTCAGAGGTAGAGCGCTTCCTTGGTAAGGAAGAGGTCACGGGTTCAAATCCCGTCATTGGCTCGAAATAATCTGTAGAATGAATATTTTAAATTAATTTAATTAAATTTATATCAACTAAATAAGGATTTTTCAGACATGGCAAAAGAAATTTTTGATCGTTCCAAACCACATGTGAATATCGGAACTATTGGTCACGTTGACCATGGTAAGACTACCTTAACCGCTGCCATTACTATGGTGTTGGCCAAGGAGGGTCTTTCAGAGGTAACAGAGTTTGCCTCCATTGACAATGCTCCTGAAGAAAAGGAAAGAGGTATTACCATAAACACCGCACACGTTGAATACCGAACACACAACAGGCATTATGCCCATGTTGATTGTCCGGGTCACGCAGACTATGTAAAGAACATGGTGACTGGCGCTGCCCAGATGGACGGAGCTATTCTTGTAGTAGCGGCAACTGATGGACCTATGCCTCAGACCAGAGAGCATATCCTACTTGCGCGTCAGGTGGGGGTTCCTGCAATCGTAGTATTTATGAACAAAGTTGACCTTGTTGACGACCCGGAATTGCTTGAACTTGTAGATATGGAAATCAGAGAGCTTCTTACTTTCTACGAATTCCCGGGTGATGATATTCCTGTGATACAAGGTTCAGCACTGGGAGCGCTTAATGGTGAAGCCGAGTGGGAAGAAAAAGTGAAAGAATTGATGGAAGCTGTTGACAATTATATTCCGCTTCCCGAAAGACTCATCGATAAGGATTTCCTGATGCCGGTTGAAGATGTATTCTCTATTACGGGAAGGGGCACAGTTGCAACAGGCAGAATTGAAAGAGGTATAATCAATTCTGGTGATCCGGTGGAAATACTTGGTATGGGAGCAGAGAATCTTACATCGGTTGTTACCGGTGTGGAAATGTTCCGTAAGATACTTGACAGAGGTGAAGCTGGTGACAACACCGGTCTTCTGCTTAGAGGTATTGAAAAAACGGAAGTTAAAAGGGGTATGGTGATCTGTAAACCTGGTTCTGTAACACCTCATCGAAAGTTCAAAGCGGAAGTGTATGTGCTTTCAAAAGAAGAAGGAGGTCGTCATACACCATTCTTTAATAAATATCGTCCACAATTTTATTTAAGAACAACAGACGTTACAGGTGAAATCATGCTTCCTGACGGAGTGGAAATGGTGATGCCTGGAGACAATGTCACAATAGATGTAGAACTGATCAATACCATAGCTATGGAAAAAGGCCTCAGATTTGCCATCCGTGAAGGCGGCAGAACCGTGGGTGCTGGCCAGGTTACTGAAATTATTGAATAAGGTACAGACAAGCCATTTTTTGGTGCAAACGCGTTTCTAATTATTTATAAGAATCGCGTTTGTTTATACTTTTAAAAGTAATATCTTTGCACTCGCTTTTGAAGGGCGCATGAACGGGTGTAGCTCAATTGGCAGAGCAGCGGTCTCCAAAACCGCAGGCTGGGTGTTCGAGTCACTCCACCCGTGCAAAGCAAAAAACCGGGGAAAATGAATAAAATACAGGCATTTATAAGAGAATCAACAAATGAGATGATGTACAAGGTCAGTTGGCCAAAGTACAAAGATCTACAAAATTCTTCTGTGTTAGTTTTGATAGCGTCCTTGATTCTTGCTTTGTTTATAGGCGTGGTAGATTTTTCGTTTGAAAATTTAATGGAGTGGTTTTACACCGCTTTCTAAGCTGTAGGGAATGAGTGATCCAAAGTGGTATGTAATCAGGGTTATCAGTGGCAAGGAAAAGAAGGTTAAGCTTTATCTGGAATCAGAAATAGAACATGAAGGCCTTCAAGAATTTATTCCTCAGGTACTGATTCCATCTGAAAAAGTTTATGAGATGCGTAACGGAAAAAAACGTGTAAGAGAAAGGAATTTCTTTCCGGGTTATGTGCTTGTATCTGCCGATCTGACACACGGAGAAGCGAATCATATCATCAACAGTATTCCAGGAGTGATTGGTTTTCTTGGTTCCGGGGGGATGACCCATTCCAAAGTTCCTGTTCCGTTAAGGCAAGCGGAAATAAACCGGATTCTTGGAAAAGTGGATGAAATTGATGATAACGAAGAAAAACTTGATACGCCTTATATAATTGGTGAATCAGTAAAAGTAATGGATGGCCCGTTCAGTGGTTTTATTGGTACGGTAAAGGAAGTTTTTGAAGAGCGTAAGAAGCTGAACGTAATGGTGAAGATATTTGGCAGGAATACCCCTGTTGAATTGAGTTATATGCAAGTTGAAAAAATTGACTAAAGAAAATGGCTAAGGAAAAAAGCGGATATCTAAAGCTTCAAATAAGAGGTGGACAAGCTAATCCTTCTCCTCCTGTGGGCCCTGCATTGGGAAGTAAGGGGTTGAACATCATGGATTTTTGCAAGCAGTTTAATTCCAGAACCCAGGAAAAGAAAGGCCAGGTGCTTCCGGTAGTAATTACAATATACGCAGATAAATCTTTTGATTTTGTAATTAAAACACCACCAGCTGCTGTCCTGATTAAAGAAGCGGCTAAAAAGAAAAAAGGATCACCCGAACCCAACCGTGAGAAAGTCGGATCAGTTAGTTGGGACCAAGTAAAACAGATTGCCAAAACCAAAATGCCGGATCTGAATTCATTTACGATTGAATCGGGAATGAAAATGGTGGCAGGTACAGCAAGAAGTATGGGAATAACCGTTTCCGGGCAAGCACCCTGGGAGAATTAATTTTTATTGAATATGACAAAACTGACTAAAAATCAGAAGAAAGCATTTGAAAACTACAATGCATCCGAAGAGTATTCTTTGGAAGATGCCAGCAAGTTATTGAAACAGATAAATTATGCTAAATTTGATGCCTCTGTTGATGTGAACGTCCGACTTGGTGTAGATCCTAAAAAATCCGATCAGATGGTTCGAGGGATTGTAACATTACCCCACGGAACAGGTAAAAAAATAAAAGTACTGGTTCTATGCACCCCGGACAAGGAACAGGAAGCAAAAGACGCTGGTGCGGACTACGTAGGTCTCGATGATTATATTAAGAAAATAGAAGGTGGGTGGACAGATATTGATGTGATCATTACCATGCCAGCCGTAATGGCTAAAGTAGGTAAACTTGGACGCATTCTTGGTCCGAGGGGATTAATGCCAAACCCTAAGGCCGGCACTGTAACTCCTGATGTGGGGAAAGCTGTAAATGATGTAAAAGCCGGTAAGATAGATTTTAAAGTAGATAAGTTTGGAATTATACATGCGGGTATAGGTAAAATATCTTTCGAACCAAAAAATATTGTTGAAAATGTATCTGAAATTATTCAAACCATATCGAAACTGAAGCCGGCATCAGCCAAGGGTACATATTTCAAAAGTATCAATCTTTCGAGCACAATGAGCCCGGGAATAAAAATTGATAAGAGTTCAATAGAAGGGATATAATCATGACAAGGGATGAAAAGGTAAGGGTAATTGATGAACTGTCGGAGCGGCTGTCCAATAATGAATATTTTTATATTACAGATGCATCTGGATTTTCTGTAAATCAGATAAATACTTTTAGGAGAATGTGTTTTGACAAAGGACTCCAATTTAAAGTCTATAAAAATACGCTCATCAAAAAAGCACTTGATAAACAGGAAAATGATTATTCGGCATTTGATGGTACGGATGTGTTAAAAAGTTATTCAGGAATAATTTTTAGTCCTGAATCGGCGAATCTTCCTGCGAAAGTCATAAGAGAATTCAGAAAAAAAGGTTTTTCTGAAGGTAAACCAAAATTAAAAGCTGCTTGCATAGAAAGAGAGATATTTATTGGCGAGGAGTATCTTAAAACACTCAGTGAGTTTAAATCTAAAAACGAGCTCATCAGTGAAATCATTAGTCTTCTCCAGTCTCCGGTTAAGAATGTAATGTTAGCATTGGAGAGTGGAAAGCATACTATCGTCGGAATTATTAAAACGTTATCAGAAAGAGACAAGTAATATTATTTATTGTTAAACCAAAATTGTAACAAATTTTAAAATTATATTAGTAATGGCGGACTTAAAAGCATTTGCAGATCAGTTAGTGAATTTAACAGTTAAAGAAGTAAACGAGCTGGCTGAAATTCTTAAGGATGAGTATGGTATTGAGCCTGCTGCGGCAGCTGCTCCAGTAATGGTTGCGGCAGGAGATGGCGGTGATGAAGGCAGTAAAGAAGAAAAATCAGCTTTCGATGTTGTTCTAACTTCACCGGGTGGAGCAAAACTTGCTGTAGTTAAGCTGGTTAAAGAACTTACCGGTCTTGGATTGAAAGAATCTAAGGAGCTAGTTGACAGCTATCCAAAAGCAATTAAAGAAGGTGTAGCTAAAGACGAAGCAGAAGGATTAAAAAAACAGCTTGAAGAAGCTGGCGCTGAAGTAGAGTTGAAGTAGTACTTTGACTCAGGAATATCTTTTGTGACAGCAATAGGCCTGGCCAGAAACAGTCAGGTCTTTTCCTGTCTGTATACAGTATAATGAATTGAGTATCAAAATTGACTAGCAGTAGGGCTGTCAGTTAAATTAAAACCTTAAATTTAGAAGCTTTGACAAACTCAAAAAAAAGTACGAAAAGAAAAAGTTTCTCTTCCATTAAAAGGGTTATCGATTATCCTGATTTTCTTAGTCTTCAATTAAAATCATACGAGGATTTTTTGCAGTTAGATACCCCAGCAGAAAAAAGACAACAGGAAGGCCTGTATAAGGTTTTTTCTGAAAACTATCCAATATCGGACTCCAGAGAAAACTACCTGCTTGAATTTATCGATTATATGTTAGATCCGCCCAAGTACTCTGTTAAAGAGTGCATCGATCGTGGATTGACTTTCTCCGTCCCCTTAAAAGCAAAGCTCAGGCTTTCGTGTAATGATGAAGACAATGAGGATTTTGAAACGATTGAACAGGAAGTATTTCTTGGAAACATTCCATATATGACCAATAAAGGATCGTTTGTCATCAATGGAGCCGAAAGAGTAATTGTATCCCAGTTGCACAGATCACCGGGAGTGTTTTTTGCACAAAGTAAGCATACCAACGGCACCAAACTTTACTCTGCAAGGATCATTCCTTTTAAAGGGTCATGGATAGAATTTGCTACTGATGTGAATAATGTAATGTATTCTTACATTGACAGGAAAAAGAAATTTCCGGTTACCACATTGTTAAGAGCTATTGGATACGGATCTGACAAAGATATTTTGGATCTGTTTGGGTTGTCGGAAGAAGTTGATGCAACCGTAAAAGCGCTCAAAAAAGTTATCGGCAGAAAACTTGCCGCCAGGGTTCTCCGTACATGGACAGAAGATTTTGTAGATGAGGATACGGGCGAAGTGGTTTCGATTGACAGAAACGAGGTGCTTCTCGAACGGGACCATGTGATTGAGGATGTAGATATTGAAACCATTCTTGATTCGGGTACCAAGTCAATCATACTTCACAAGGATGATGTCAGCATTACCGATTACCAGATCATTTTCAATACGCTGGCTAAAGATAATTCAAACTCCGAAAAAGAAGCCGTAGAGCAGATATATCGCCAGTTAAGAAATACCGATGCTCCGGATGAACAAACAGCACGAGATATTATACAGAGCTTGTTTTTCAGTGAAAAAAGGTATGATCTGGGTGAAGTGGGCAGATACAGGATCAATAAAAAGCTGGGGCTTGATATTGATTCAGACAAAAGAGTACTTACGACTGAAGATATTATTCTGATCGTAAAATATCTCATTGGCCTGATCAACTCAAAGGCCGTTGTGGATGATATCGACCACCTCTCTAATAGGAGGGTAAGAACTGTCGGAGAGCAACTCTATACACAGTTTGGTGTTGGTTTGTCCAGAATGGCCAGAACCATTAAGGAGAGGATGAATGTACGGGATAACGAGGATTTCAAACCGGTCGATCTGATAAATGCGCGAACGCTATCTTCTGTTATAAATTCTTTCTTTGGTACTAATCAGCTTTCACAATTCATGGATCAAACCAATCCGCTCGCTGAAATAACTCATAAACGAAGGATGTCAGCTTTGGGACCCGGTGGTTTATCAAGGGAAAGGGCTGGTTTTGAAGTGAGAGATGTACATTATACTCACTATGGAAGACTTTGCACAATAGAAACTCCGGAAGGTCCTAATATTGGCCTGATATCTTCATTATGTGTACATGCCAAAGTGAATGCCATGGGCTTTATCGAAACCCCCTATCGTAAGGTGGTTAAGGGTAAAGTAAACATGAGTGCAAATGTGGTTTATCTTACCGCTGAGGAAGAGGATACATTCAACATCGCACAGGCAAATGCACCATTGACGGACAAAGGTGAATTTATTAATGATACGGTAAAAGCAAGGTACGAAGGTGATTTTCCGGTTGTTAAACCTGAAGAGGTTTCTTATATGGACATTGCACCAAACCAGATTGTGTCAGTTGCTGCTTCATTAATTCCATTCCTTGAGCATGACGATGCAAACAGGGCGCTGATGGGCTCTAATATGCAACGTCAGGCAGTACCGCTTATGAAACCTCAAGCTCCCATTGTGGGAACCGGACTGGAAGAACGAGTTGCATTGGATTCGCGGGCGCTGATCATTGCTGAAGAAAATGGTGTAGTTGAATACGTGGATGCAAACAAGATCATAATCAGATATGATTTTTCTGAAGATGATCTGTTAACCACTTTCGATACCGAAGTCAGAACGTACAACCTGACCAAATTCAGAAGAACAAATCAGGATACCTGCATAAACCTGAAATCGTTGGTTTTTAAAGGTGACAATGTACAAAAAGGACAGCCACTTTGTGAAGGATTTGCCACAAAAAATGGCGAACTCGCTCTGGGAAGAAATCTAAAAGTAGCATTTATGCCCTGGCAAGGTTATAACTTTGAAGATGCCATCGTCATTTCCGAAAAAGTAGTGCGTGAGGATGTGTTCACATCCATACACATTGAAGAATTCGAACTCGAGGTAAGAGATACTAAACGGGGTGAAGAGGAATTTACATCTGAGATTCCAAACGTAAGCGAAGAAGCCGTTAAGAATCTTGATGAAAATGGCATTATTAGGGTAGGAGCTGAAGTTACCGAGGGCGATATACTCATTGGAAAGATCACGCCTAAAGGTGAATCAGATCCTACTCCGGAGGAAAAACTGCTCCGGGCGATTTTTGGCGATAAAGCCGGAGACGTTAAAGATGCATCGCTGAAGGCTTCCCCTTCATTGCGAGGGGTCGTGATTGATACAAAGCTTTTCAGCAGGCCTAAAAAAGATAAAGATTCACGTGTCAGGTCCAAAAAAGAGGTGGAGACACTCAAATCAAAATACAGTAGCGACTTGCTGGCATTACGTAAGATTGTAATTGAAAAGATTACTCAAATTCTCGATGGTAAAACCAGCGCCGGAGTTAAACACAAGTTTGGCGACGTGATGATAAGTAAGAGGACAAAATTCAATGCCAGTAACATTGAGCAGAATTTGTTTCCTGAGAAAAACGCTTATCGCGATGAGAGTAACTACAATGTTCCGGAGGAAGTAAATCTCATTTCTGACATAAAGCTTGATAACTGGACAACCAATGAAAAAATAAATGAAATGCTTGTTAAGCTTATCAAGAGCTATCTAAACAAAAGAAACGAATTTTCAAGTAACTTCAAGAGAGAGAAATTTTCACTTGAAGTGGGAGATGAACTACCAGCAGGTATTGTTCAGCTTGCTAAAGTTTACGTAGCTAAAAAGAGAAAGCTTAAGGTTGGCGATAAAATGGCAGGGAGGCACGGTAACAAAGGTGTAGTAGCCCGGATTGTACGGAAAGAGGATATGCCGTTTATGGAAGACGGCACACCTGTTGATATCGTGCTTAACCCGTTGGGTGTACCTTCCAGAATGAACCTTGGTCAGATTTATGAGACGGTACTTGGTTGGGCAGGATTGAAGCTGGGAAGAAAATATTCAACGCCGATTTTCGACGGAGCTACCATTGAGGAGGTTGCTTCCGAGCTTAAGGAAGCCAATCTTCCCGAATTTGGGCGAACTTATCTGTACGACGGGCTTTCCGGCGATAAGTTTGATCAGAAAATTACCGTAGGTGTGATTTATATGCTTAAACTGGGACATCTTGTAGATGATAAAATGCATGCAAGGTCAATTGGTCCTTATTCACTCATTACGCAGCAACCTCTTGGTGGTAAAGCGCAATTTGGTGGTCAACGTTTTGGTGAAATGGAAGTATGGGCGCTGGAAGCTTTCGGTGCTTCGCATGTACTTCAGGAAATTCTTACCATCAAATCAGATGATGTGATTGGACGTGCCAAAGCTTATGAGGCTATTGTAAAAGGTGAAAATATGACAAAGCCAAATATACCGGAGTCATTCAATGTGCTTGTTCATGAATTACGCGGTTTAGGGCTTGAGATTACACTTGAATAATTATTACTGATATTCCAAGTTAATAGAGATTATTAAACTTTTATTATGTCATTCAGAAAAAATAGAAAAATTAATACATACTTTTCTACAGTCACAATAAGCCTGGCTTCTCCAGAGTCAATACTGGAGAGTTCTCACGGCGAAATAATGGCGCCTGAAACAATTAACTATAGAACATACAAGCCGGAAATGGGTGGCTTGTTTTGTGAAAGGATTTTTGGTCCTGTTAAAGACTGGGAATGCCATTGTGGCAAATATAAGCGTATCCGGTACAAAGGGATTATCTGTGATCGTTGTGGTGTGGAAGTGACAGAAAAGAAAGTTCGCCGCGAAAGAATGGGCCACATCGAATTGGTGGTTCCGGTGGCACATATCTGGTATTTTAAATCACTTCCCAACAAGATTGGTTATCTGCTTGGATTGCCCACAAAAAAGCTAGACATGATCATCTACTATGAACGGTATGTGGTGATTCAGCCGGGTATAATGGAGGAAGAAGGCATCAGTAAAATGGATTTTCTGACAGAAGATGAGTATCTGGATATTCTTGATAAACTACCCAAGGAAAATCAAATGCTGGATGATGACGACGAGAATAAGTTTATTGCCAAGATGGGTGCCAAGGGCCTTGAAATGCTCCTAGCACGGATCGAATTAGATCAGTTGTCGTATTCATTAAGGCATCAGGCAGCAACAGATACTTCGCAGCAACGTAAAGCAGAAGCGCTAAAAAGGCTGAAAGTTGTAGAAGCATTCAGGGATGCACGTACGAGAATTGAAAACCGACCCGAGTGGATGGTGATCAGGATGGTGCCCGTAATCCCTCCAGAGCTCAGGCCTTTAGTACCGCTTGATGGCGGACGGTTTGCCACTTCTGATCTGAACGACCTCTACAGAAGAGTGATTATCAGGAATAACAGACTTAAACGTTTGATCGATATCAAAGCACCTGAGGTGATTCTAAGAAATGAGAAGCGCATGCTTCAGGAAGCCGTTGACTCATTGTTTGATAACTCAAGAAAGGTCAATGCGGTACGATCCGACGGTAACCGTGCCCTCAAATCATTAAGTGATATGCTCAAAGGTAAACAGGGACGTTTCCGCCAGAACCTTCTTGGGAAGCGGGTTGACTATTCCGGTCGTTCCGTAATCGTTGTTGGTCCGGAGCTAAAGTTGCATGAATGCGGATTGCCCAAAGACATGGCTGCTGAGCTTTTCAAGCCTTTTATAATTCGCAAGTTAATTGAAAGGGGTATTGTAAAGACGGTAAAATCAGCTAAAAAAATCGTTGACAGAAAAGATCCTGTTGTATGGGATATCCTCGAAAATGTACTTAAAGGTCATCCTGTTTTGCTTAACCGGGCGCCGACACTGCATCGGTTAGGTATTCAGGCATTTCAGCCTAAACTTATCGAAGGGAAAGCAATTCAAATCCATCCCCTTGTCTGCACCGCATTCAACGCAGACTTTGATGGTGATCAGATGGCGGTACATGTACCATTAGGTCAAAATGCAGTCATGGAAGCATCCATACTTATGTTATCATCACACAATATACTTAATCCTGCTAACGGGGCACCGATTACCGTTCCTTCACAGGATATGGTGCTTGGACTATATTACATAACAAAAGGCCGCAAAGGTGATAAGGGGGAGGGAATGGAATTCTACGGCCCTGATGAAGTGATAATAGCTATTAATGAGGGTGTTCTTTCAAAGCATGCCTTTATTAAAGTGCGAACCAAAGTACGAAATGATAATGGCGAACTTGAAACAAGAGTAATTGATACAGTTGCAGGAAGGGTGATATTTAACCAGCTTGTTCCCGAAGAAGCCGGTTTTGTGGATGAGCTTCTTACTAAGAAGAAATTACAAAAGACGATCGGTGATGTATTTAAAATTTCCGGTATGGCAAGAACCGCACAATTCCTTGATGATATCAAAGACCTTGGATTTATTTCTGCATTCAACGGTGGACTCTCTATGGGTCTTGATGATGTGCAAATACCTGAATCAAAACAAAGTATGATTGATCAGGCCAAGAAGGAAGTAGATGCGGTTTGGAACAACTACTATATGGGACTGATTACGGATAATGAGAGGTATAACCAGGTAATTGATATCTGGACTCGCATTAATTCGCAGCTTACTTCAGAGTTGATGCTTCATTTAGAGGAAGATCAGCAAGGCTTTAATTCCATTTACATGATGATGCACTCCGGAGCCCGTGGTTCAAGAGAGCAAATACGTCAGTTGGGCGGAATGAGAGGGCTTATGGCCAAACCACAAAAAAATCTTGTAGGATCTGTTGGTGCTATCATTGAAAACCCTATCCTTTCTAACTTCAAAGAAGGGCTTGATGTAATTGAATATTTTATTTCTACACATGGAGCACGTAAAGGGTTAGCTGATACGGCACTTAAAACAGCCGATGCAGGGTATCTTACCCGCCGGCTGGTAGATGTGGCACAGGACCTTGTTATTACAGAAGAAGATTGTGGTACTTTACGCGGAGTAAGAGTAACAGCCCTCAAGGATAATGAAGATATTATTGAGCCTCTTTCAGAAAGAATTCTGGGCCGTGTTTCCGTTCATGACATTTTTGATCCTATAACAGAGGAATTAATATTGACGGGAGGCGAAGAGATTAGAGAAGATGTTGCTAAACAGATTGAAGAAACTTCTATTGAAGAAGTGGAAGTAAGATCACTGCTTACATGTGAAACCAAGCGGGGAGGTTGTGCCAAATGTTATGGAAGAAACCTTGCTTCAGGGCGAATGGTTGAAACCGGAGAGGCCGTTGGTGTAATTGCAGCACAGTCAATCGGTGAACCGGGTACACAATTGACGTTGAGAACATTCCACGTGGGTGGAACAGCTTCGAATATTACAATTGATGCGCAAGTACGTACAAAATTTAGCGGCAAAGTAGAATTTGAAGACCTACGCTCAATCAAAACAACAAACAATGACGGCGAAAAGGTGAATGTTGTGATGGGACGTTCGGGAGAGATCAAAGTGGTTGATCCAAAAACGAAGAAAGTATTCACTACCAACCATGTACCTTACGGTGCATTTCTCAAAGTTAGTAACGGAGCTAAAGTTGAAAAGGGAGATGAACTTTGTTTCTGGGATCCATACAACGCGGTGATCCTGTCTGAATTCGATGGTACAATCGAATTTGAGTCAATAGAAGAAAATATCACTTTTCGCGAAGAGTTTGACGAGCAAACCGGACACCGTGAAAAAGTGATTATTGATAGTAAGGATAAAACAAAAAATCCCGCGTTACGCATCAATGGCGAAAAGGATAAGAGTAAATCGTATAATATTCCTGTAGGTGCGCACCTGGCCGTAGAGCATAATGATACTTTACTTGCCGGCCAGATACTGGTAAAAATTCCGAGAACCATTGGCAAGTCAAGGGATATTACGGGTGGACTTCCACGGGTAACGGAATTATTTGAAGCACGGAACCCTTCAAATCCTGCTGTTGTGAGTGAAATTGATGGTGTGGTTTCATATGGAGGTATAAAAAGAGGTAACCGGGAGGTATTTATTGAATCCAAAGAC
The DNA here is from genome assembly GCA_022571715.1 of Bacteroidota bacterium. Lineage (GTDB taxonomy): Bacteria > Bacteroidota > Bacteroidia > Cytophagales > Cyclobacteriaceae > SZUA-230. The sequence continues at coordinate 48,443 of JACZXH010000014.1, forward strand.
GGAGTTAAAAAACGCTACCTTGTTCCCTTATCAAAGCATATTCTGGTTCAGGATAATGACTTTGTAAAGGCAGGAATGCCGCTTTCGGACGGAGCAATCACACCTGCTGACATTCTGTCTATTAAAGGACCCACAGCTGTTCAGGAGTATTTGGTAAATGAAATCCAGGAAGTGTACCGGTTGCAAGGTGTGAAAATTAATGATAAGCATATTGAGGGTATTGTTAGCCAGATGATGCAAAAGGTGCTTGTCATGGAGCCGGGTGATACGACTTATCTGACCAATCAAATGGTGGATAGGTTCGTTTTTAGGGAAGAAAACGACAAGATACTCGACATGAAGGTGGTGACGGATGCGGGAGATTCAGAAAACTGCAAACCCGGGCAGATTATTACATCACGGCTGCTTAGGGATGAAATTTCCAACCTGAAGCGCAGAGACTTAAAACTCGTAAAAGTAAGGGATGCTGAACCTGCAGTATCACGGCCTACACTTCAGGGTATTACACAGGCTTCGCTTGGAACAGAAAGTTTTATTTCAGCGGCTTCATTCCAGGAAACAACCAAGGTATTAAGTGAAGCTGCAATACGGGGTAAACGTGACTACCTCAAAGGTTTGAAAGAAAATGTGATCGTAGGTCATTTAATACCGGCCGGAACAGGTTTGCGGGAATACGATAACATATTAGTAGGCAATAAGGAAGAATATGAAAAGCTTGTAACAGCTAAAGAAGAATTTGAAAAAAGCCGGGAAAACCAGAAAAGCGAAAGTCAGGATGTATTAACATAAGAACGCATGGCAAACGATAAGAATAAGAAAAAAGCAGCCAATCCCAATCAGATAAACATCGAGTTGTCTGAGGAAATAGCGGAAGGCGTATATTCGAATTTGGCAATGATTTCACACTCAAACAGCGAATTTGTCATTGATTTTATACGTCTTATGCCCGGGGTACCCAAAGCCAAGGTTAAGTCAAGGGTTGTAATTACGCCCGAGCACGCCAAACGCTTGTTGATTGCTTTGGACGACAACATTAAAAAGTATGAGGAAACCTTCGGGCCAATCAAAAAAACAAATGATGCACCTAAGTTTCCGATAAATTTCGGCGGTGCAATAGGCGAGGCATAACAGCACATTTGTACAGATCGTTATGCATGGGATAGGATACAAAATTGTATTTGATAATTTTGTATCCTATTTTACAATTCAATACCTTTGCAGTCCGAAAATTTGAAGCCTTAAGAAAAAAATAAAATATGAGAGAATGCCTACTATTCAACAGTTAGTAAGAAAAGGTCGTAAAAACCTGACTTCAAAATCAAAAGCACCGGCACTGGATTCCTGTCCGCAGCGAAGAGGAGTTTGTACCCGGGTTTATACTACTACCCCTAAAAAGCCGAACTCTGCAATGAGAAAAGTGGCCAGGGTTAGATTGACTAATGGCAAAGAAGTAAATGCCTATATACCCGGAGAAGGTCATAACCTTCAGGAGCACTCCATTGTACTTATACGTGGTGGCAGGGTCAAAGATTTGCCCGGAGTGAGATACCATATAATCCGAGGAGCACTTGACACTGCCGGGGTTAGCGGAAGACTGCAGGCCAGATCGAAGTATGGAGCAAAAAAACCGAAAAAATGAAATTGAAAATATAGCATAATGAGAAAAGCAAAACCCAAGAAAAGGTATATTCTTCCTGACCCAAAGTTTAGTGATACGTTGGTAACCAAATTCGTTAATAATCTGATGTTTAAGGGAAAGAAGAGTCTTGCCTACTCTATTTTTTATGAAGCTATTAGCATAGTTGAAGAAAAATCAGATGAAAACGGATTGGAAACATGGAAGAAGGCGCTGAATAACATTATACCTTCGGTAGAGGTAAAAAGCAGGCGGGTTGGTGGAGCAACATTTCAGGTTCCCCTGGAGGTAAGACCTGAAAGAAAGAATTCCTTAGGCATTAAATGGCTTATTCATTATGCAAGATTGCGAGGAGAGAAAACTATGAAAGAGCGTCTGGCCAGTGAAATCATTGCTGCTTCAAAAGGTGAAGGTTCTGCTGTAAAAAAGAAAGATGATGTTCATAGAATGGCCGAAGCAAATAAGGCATTTTCGCATTTCAGGTTTTAAGGTTCATAGGATTTATACGAATGTCGAAAGATCTAAAATACTTGCGAAATATAGGCATCATGGCTCATATTGATGCCGGTAAAACAACTACAACTGAACGTGTTCTGTATTATACTGGTCTAAGTCACAAAATCGGGGAAGTGCACGATGGTGCAGCCATCATGGACTGGATGGAACAGGAGCAGGAACGGGGTATCACCATTACATCTGCGGCTACCACTACTTCGTGGAAGTACCCTACCGAGCAGGGTCATGTATTATCAGAAACCAAGGATTTTACTATCAACATTATTGACACGCCGGGTCATGTTGACTTTACCGTCGAAGTTGAACGCTCATTGCGTGTGCTGGATGGAGCGGTGGCACTGTTTTGTGCCGTTTCAGGTGTAGAGCCACAATCGGAAACTGTTTGGCGCCAAGCTGATAAGTATAATGTACCAAGAATTTGTTTTGTGAACAAAATGGACAGGGCAGGTGCCGACTTCTATAATGTGGTAGATGAAATAAGAGAAAAGCTGGGAGCTAATCCGGTTCCAATACAGGTGCCAATCGGGTCAGAAGAAGATTTTATAGGAGTTGTGGACTTGATAACCAATCAGGCTATTGTCTGGAATGAAGAAGATATGGGGATGACCTACAAGGTGATGGATATTCCGGACGACTTAGTAGATGTAGTAGAGGAGTGGAGACAGAAGTTGATTGAAAGCGTCGCAGAGTATGACGACGCATTGCTAGAAAAATTTTTTGATGATCCTGATTCAATCACAAAAGACGAAATGCTTGAAGCCATTCGTAAGGCTGTGATTGATATGTCATTTTCACCTGTTCTTTGTGGTTCGGCTTTTAAAAATAAAGGGGTTCAGGCTATGCTTGATGCGGTATGTGCTTTTTTGCCATCACCGATCGATCTTCCTCCTGTAGAAGGAATAAATCCGGATACCGACAAAATTGAAACAAGGAAACCAGACATAAATGAACCGTTTTCGGCACTTGCTTTCAAAATAGCCACCGATCCTTTTGTAGGCAGGTTGTGTTTCTTTAGAGTGTATTCTGGTAAACTCGATTCCGGTTCGACGATATATAATATGCGGACAGGAAAGAGGGAAAGGATATCACGTATGATGCAAATGCATTCGAATAAGCAAAATCCGATCGATCGTGTAGAGGCTGGCGATATTGCTGCAGGTGTTGGCTTTAAAAATATTAAAACCGGTGACACCCTGGTTAATGAAAAGCATAAAATCATACTGGAATCAATGACATTTCCTGAGCCTGTTATCGGGTATGCCATTGAGCCCAAAAAACAAGCTGACGTTGACAAACTGGGATTGGCCATTTCAAAACTTGTAGAGGAAGACCCTACACTTAAGGTTTACACCGATGACGAAACGGGTCAAACCATACTGAGTGGAATGGGAGAGCTTCACCTTGAAATTATTATTGACCGCCTAAAACGTGAATTCAAGCTTGAGATCAATCAGGGAGCTCCGCAAGTTGCTTATAAGGAAGCGCTCACACTATTGGTTGAACATAGGGAGGTATATAAAAAACAAACAGGAGGCAGAGGTAAATTTGCAGATATTGTGTTTGAGATAGGTCCCAGAAATGATGGCAAGGAAGGGCTTGACTTTGATAATCAGATCGTTGGCGGTGTTATTCCCAGAGAATTCATTCCTTCAGTTGCAAAAGGATTCATGCAGGCAATGAAAAACGGACCCCTCGCTGGTTATCAGGTGGATTCAATGTATGTGCGATTATTTCACGGATCTTTCCACGATGTTGACTCCGATTCTCTGTCGTTTGAATTGGCAGCAAGACTTGGATTCAGGGAATCAGCAAAAAAGGCAAAGCCTGCATTGATGGAACCGATTATGGCCGTCGAGGTGGTTACGCCTGAAGAATATACTGGTCCGGTAAATAGTGATCTCAATAAAAGAAGGGGAATAATGAAAGGAATGGATTCAAAAGGCGGTGCCCAGATACTTAAAGCTACCGTACCTCTATCCGAATTGTTTGGATATGTAACTGATTTAAGAACTATCACTTCAGGACGCGCTTCGGCTTCGCTTACTTTTTCTCATTATGATAAGGTACCCAGACATCTGGCTGAAGAAATTATTGACAAAGTTAAAGGCGTTCCGGTGAGTTAACAATTAATAAATTATGGCACAAAAAATCAGAATTAAACTCAAATCCTACGACCACAACCTGGTTGACAAGTCGGCGGAAAAAATAGTAAGAGCAGTGAAAACTACGGGAGCGGTTGTGAGCGGACCAATTCCGTTGCCAACCGAGAAGGAAAAGTTTACCGTGCTCCGTTCTCCGCACGTGAATAAAAAATCGCGGGAGCAATTTCAGATTTGTACCTATAAAAGATTGGTGGATATTTATTCCAATAGTACAAAAACGGTGGATGCACTGATGAAGCTGGAATTGCCCAGTGGGGTGGACGTGGAAATTAAGGTTTGATTAAATTGAATAAAATCCTGAAAAAGAACCAATAACACTAAAATCTGTTGGTTCTTTTTTTATAGGCGATGGTTCTTGAAAATAGAAGCGGAGTTTTTGGCATCTACTTTTTAATTAACTATCTTTGCAATCTTTTGCAAAAAAGATTGCGGTTTTTTAACAAAAAACCGCTTTTTAAGAGTAAAACAATGTCTGGGATAATAGGGAGAAAAATAGGAATGACCAATGTATTCAGCGAGGATGGACGCAGTATTGCGTGCACGCTGATACAGGCCGGTCCTTGTGTGGTAACACAAGTAAAGAATGAAGAAACTGACGGATACAGGTCGATCCAGCTCGGGTATGGTGAGCGCAAGGAAAAACGGACTACCAAAGCAATGAAAGGCCACTTTGACAAAGCCAGCACGACTCCTAAGAAAGTTATAAAAGAATTCAGGAATTTCAGGATAGAATTTAATAATGAAGTTCAACTAGGTCAGGAAATCACAGTTGCTGATGTATTTGAGGAGGGTGACTATGTGGACGCCATCGGAATTTCCAAAGGAAAAGGGTTTCAGGGTGTTGTAAAAAGGCATAATTTTCGAGGAGTTGGCCAGAGAACGCATGGCCAGCATAATCGTGAAAGAGCGCCGGGATCAATTGGTGGAGCCTCATATCCGGCCAGGGTATTTAAAGGCATGAGAATGGCCGGTCAGACAGGCAACAAAAGAGTGAAAATTCTAAACCTGAGGGTGATAAAAATTTACCCGGAAGACCATTTAATACTTGTGAGCGGTGCGGTGCCAGGCTCTAAAAATTCAACTGTGATATTAGAGAAGTAAGGAAATGAACATTGCAGTACTTAAAAATACAGGCGAAGATACTGGAAGAAAAGTAAAACTCAATAAGGATATATTCGGTATTGCACCCAATGACCATGCAATATACCTGGATGTAAAACAGTACCTGGCAAACCAAAGACAGGGAACGCATAAAGCAAAGGAAAGAGCAGATATCGTTGGATCAACAAGAAAAATAAAAAAGCAAAAAGGCTCCGGAACTGCCAGAGCAGGGAGTATTAAGTCTCCCTTGTTTCGGGGTGGAGGACGTGCTTTTGGCCCGAGGCCAAGAGACTATTCCTTCAAACTGAATAAGAAAGTTAAAATTCTAGCAAGAAAATCGGCGTTGAGTTACAAGGCAAAAGAGAAATGCATTGCTGTACTGGAAGATTTTAAACTCGAAGCGCCGAAAACAAAAGCGTATTTAACTATACTTTCCGATCTTTCGTGGGCAGATAAGAAGACGCTTCTGGTATTGGCGGAAAACAATTCCAACATTTATATGTCAAGTAGGAATCTTAAGAAAGCAAGTGTGACCACCGCGGATCGTATCAATACCTATGACGTTGTAAATGCCGATATACTGGTATTTTTTGAGAGTTCTATTAAAAAGGTTGAAGAATTATTGACAAGTAAGAAATGAGTGTATTAATAAAACCATTGATTACGGAAAAGGCTTCGTCTATGAATGAAAAAGGCAAGTATGGATTCATCGTGGACAAGAAGGCAAATAAAGTGGAAATAAGGAAAGAAGTAGAAAAAATGTACGGCGTGTCCGTAGAAAGTGTTAACACCATGATTTACCAGGGTAAAGCCAAATCAAGGTTTTCGAAGTCGAGAGTAATTAAGGGTAGAGCATCTTCTTTCAAGAAAGCTATTGTAACGATAGCCGATGGAGAAGTTATTGATTTCTATAGCGGTATTTAAAAGAAATTAACAGATGGCAGTTAAGAAATTAAGACCAATAACGCCGGGACAGCGATTCAGGACTGCGCCTATGTTTGATCTTATTACAACTGATACACCTGAAAAGTCGCTTATTGCTCCTC
>JACZXH010000124.1 GCA_022571715.1 Bacteroidota bacterium
AAGGTGTCCGAAATGCAGCATATGAATTTCCGTATTGCATCGAAATGAGCCTGGAATATTTCATTCGTTCTTCATCAGTGGGCGTACCCTCTACAAAATGGAATCCCTGTTTTTCGATATGTTTCCTGATAAGTCCCAATAGCCGGTCCGAACTTGTTTCTGGTACCAACCGTACGTCAATTTCAGCTGTAGCCGTGGCAGGTATAATAGTACGTACCTGTGAACCGATCCATGCTGATTGTAGGCCTCTTATGTTAAGCGATGGATACTGAATAGATTCCTGGTAATTATCAGCTACACGATCAATGTCTGCAATCCCTAGTTCTTTTCGTATGAATGTTTCATCATCGGGCACCTGCTGAAGTATTGCTTTTATTTGATTATCGAGTAATATGCCATCGTAATATCCAGGTATGGTCACTCTCCCGTTTTCATCTTTCATCGAGGCCAGTAACCTGCTAAGCCGCAGGGCCGGATTGGGTACATAATTACCATAGTGGCCACTGTGCTGCGGAACTTTCGGGCCAAATACCTTCAGGGTAATTGTAGTTATTCCACGGGCCCCAAATGTAAGCGTGGGTTTGTTGCTGATGTGCCTCGGTCCGTCGAGTATCACCAGCATATCAGCCTTAAGCTCATCCTTGTAGTTCTTTACTGCATCCGGTAAATGCGGAGAACCCAGTTCCTCTTCAAAATCCATGACCACTTTAATATCAAAATCAGGATGGAATTCTTGCGCATCAATAATATCAATCGCCCCAAGAAACATGGCCACAGGACCTTTCGCGTCTGAAGCAGAACGGGCAAAGATCCGCCACTCAGGATCATAATTATCCATGTTATCCCAGGAAATCGTCTGCCATGTTGTTCCGTCGAACTCCTTTAACACTGGTTTATACGGACTTTCCTGATCCCACCTGGAGGAATCTACCGGTTGTCCGTCGATCTGGAGATAGAACAAAACTGTTTTTTGGGGCCGGTCTCCTTTTCGTGAAGCTACAAGTATGGGAGGCCCCTCTGTTGTCAGTTTACGTATGATAAAATTTCGTTTTAAAAAGGCTTCTTCGGCCCATTTTACATTTAGTCCGACATGTACAGGATATGAAGCATCATTAGGAATTGACAGTGTTTCACGCAGTTCGGTAATTACAGCAGCAAATTGTTTTTCAGCTAGTATGCTGAGTTTATCTGTAGTAAATGTCTGTGCTGCAGACATGTTGGTTATGCACAGAATGAATAACCAAAGCATCCAATTTTCTTTAATAAATACTCCTGGAAGGTTGAACTTATTTTTCATTAAAATACAATCTGATTCTTGGTGGTGGTTATAAACTGGAGATGGTTATAAACTGACTGTGATATTTAAATTTCATTGATTGTGCTATTTCATAACTACGTATTCATTTTGTAAATATTAAAAAGTTGGGATGTAATTTATGAATATTCCTTAAAAAAATAAATTCCGCTTGCGTAAGATGCCTTTCAGTAAATCTTCTGATTATTTGCTCAAACTCATAAATGTCTATAAATCAGTAATATTTGTATAACCGCTTAAGCGGTTATACATTTATTATAAAGATTCATAGCTTTGTTTTTTGTTAGAGGTAAAACAATGGATAAATACTCATATATCTCCAATACGGATGGATCGTACATCGACGAATTGTACAAATCCTACCAGGCTGACCCGCTATCGGTAGATTTAAGCTGGCAGAAATTCTTTGAGGGATTTGATTTTTCGATTCAGAAGTTTGGTGAGGAAGATACGGAATTACCTGCAGGCGATATCTCGAAAGAAATCAAGGTACGGAATTACATTCAAGCCTGGCGTACAAGGGGGCATCTTGAAGCCGACACCAATCCGGTTCGAAAAAGAAAAGACCGCAAAGCGTTGCTTGCATTGTCAGATCATGGTCTGAGTGAAACCGACCTGGATACGGAATTTGATGTTGGTGCTGAAATCGGCATCGGACGGGCCAGTTTAAGAGCAATCGATGCCGCACTGAAGAAAATATATGCAGGCACGATCGGGTTTGAATATATGTATATGCGTGAACCTGAAATACTTAGCTGGTTCAGGAAAAAAATCGAATATGATTCACTCCACTTTACCCCAACCATTGAAGAGAAAAGGCGCATTTTGAGGAAGGTCAATGAAGCCGTTGTATTCGAAAATTTTCTGCACACCAAATACATGGGCCAGAAACGGTTTTCACTCGAAGGTGGTGAAACGACTATTGCAGCCTTGGACGCCATTATAAATCGAAGCGCTGATTTTGGCGTGGAAGAAGTAGTGATTGGTATGGCACACAGGGGACGACTGAATGTGCTCGCCAATATTATGGGTAAAACGTATGAACAGATTTTCAGCGAGTTTGAAGGAACTGCCGAACCGGACCTGACTATGGGAGACGGTGATGTTAAATACCATTTGGGTTTTTCCAGCGAGATCAAAACACCGGACAATAAAACCATCAACCTTAAACTAGCGCCTAATCCCTCGCACCTGGAAGCGGTAAATCCGGTAGTTGAAGGTTTTGTGAGGGCCAAAGCAGATGCTCAATATAACAAAAAATACAGTAAAATTTTGCCTGTCCTCATTCATGGCGATGCTGCAATTGCCGGACAAGGCATCGTATATGAATTAGTGCAAATGTCAAAGCTTGACGGTTATTATACGGGCGGTACCATACACTTTGTGATAAATAATCAGGTGGGCTTCACAACTGATTTTGAAGATGCCAGATCAAGCATATATTGTACAGATGTGGCAAAGATTATTGACTCCCCTGTGTTGCATGTAAATGGCGACGACTTGGAAGCCGTGGTTTTTTGTGTAAATCTTGCAGCCGAATTCAGAGCCAAATTTAATCGGGATATTTTCGTCGACATGGTTTGCTACCGCCGGCATGGTCATAACGAAAGCGATGAGCCAAAATTTACACAGCCATCTTTATACAATATTATTTCCAAGCATCCCAATCCGAGGGAAGTGTACGTCAAAACGCTCATCGAACGGGGTGATGTGGACGCAGAGCTTGCAAAATCGATGGATAAGGACTTCCGGAAATTATTGCAGGACAGACTCAACATGGTGAAGCAAAAAGTCCTTCCGTATCACTACCAGGAACTCGAAAAGGAATGGAAAGAGCTCAGAAGATCAAATCCAGCAGATTTCGACCGGTCACCTGACACATTTATTTCTGAAGAAATAATAAAAAAAGTTGCTGAATGCCTGATTACCATCCCTCAGGGTTTTAAACTCATTAAGCAGATGGAAAAGACAATAAAACAGCGGAAAGAAATGTTTTTTAATGAAAAAAAACTGAACTGGGCTGGAGCGGAATTACTGGCATACGGTTCGGTTTTACTTGAAGGACATACTGTTCGGATAAGTGGTCAGGACGTACAACGTGGAACTTTTTCACACAGGCATGCCGTTTTGCACGATGCCGTAACAAACGAAGCATATAACAGCCTGGATCATGTAGATGATAAGCAAGGTACATTTGAGATCTATAACTCACTACTATCTGAATTTGCCGTATTAGGTTTTGAATTTGGTTATGCCATGACAAATCCAAACGCCCTAACCATATGGGAAGCCCAGTTTGGTGACTTTGCCAATGGCACACAGGTGATTATCGACCAGTTTCTGATACCTTCCGAAACAAAATGGCAACGAATGAACGGACTGGTCCTTTACTTACCTCACGGCTATGAAGGCCAGGGACCGGAGCACTCCAATGCCAGGCCTGAACGATTCCTGCAACTTGCAGCAGAATTTAATATTATTGTTGCCAACGTTACTCAACCTTCAAATTTCTTTCACCTGCTCCGACGTCAGCTGGCATGGCCGTTCCGGAAACCTTTAATTGTTATGTCACCAAAATCATTGCTTCGAAACCCCAAAGTGGTATCTCCATTGGAGGAATTTACTTCTGGTCGTTTCAAAGAGATAATCGGGGATACGTTTGTAATCAAGTCGAAGGTAAAGCGTGTGATTCTATGCTCAGGCAAAATATACTATGATCTGCAGGAGTATCAGGAAACGCATAAGAGAAAAGACATTGCCATTATCAGGGTGGAACAACTCTACCCTTTTCCTGATTTGCAGATTGAAGATATGATCGCAGCGTACAAAAAGCCGGAACTGTACTGGGTGCAGGAAGAACCAATAAATATGGGATACTGGTCATTTATTTTAAGAATGATGTCGGAAATATCAGGCAACAAAATAAAGCTGATCTCACGTAAACCAAGTTCTTCGCCGGCTACAGGATATGCCAAAATTCATACACTTGAACAGCACGAAATCATTGAAACCGCCTTTTCATAAAAGGGATTAAAGTTATTTATAAATTAGATAAACATGGAAATCAGAGTACCTGAAATAGGAGAGTCCATAACGGAAGTAACCTTA
>JACZXH010000015.1 GCA_022571715.1 Bacteroidota bacterium
ATCCGATTAAATTCTTTATCAAAGATTATCTTGAAGCTGACAAACCGATATTTACAGATGATATAACTGGTGATCAGGAAGAAACACAGGAGGATTCGGAATCGGTAAAAAAAATCAAAAAAATCCTAGAAGAGTATGTAAAGCCTGCTGTTGAACAAGATGGTGGGGCCATCATATTTGATTCCTTCGAAAAAGGTATTGTTAAGCTCCAGCTCCAGGGTTCATGCAGCGGCTGTCCTTCATCAATGCTTACACTTAAATCGGGAATTGAGAATCTTTTGAAGAGTATGATGCCCGAAGTAGAGGCAGTGGAGGCTGAAGGTGTTTAGCGTTTATATGGCAACAGACTTACTACCCAGCCATCTAGGTACCTGACAGGGTAGTTATTCCTACTATCCAGTAATAGAACATTGTAAAATATTCAATGGCTATAGCGTTAGTCCAACCCGCTGTATAACTGTTGCCTTTGTGCTTTTCTCAGGCTTTTTGAGGCTAAACCTGACGTTATTAATACAGATAATAGTATATAAAAGAATGACAGATCGGATTTTATTTTTTAATAACTTCAATAACTTCAATAAAATTTCCTTCTGGGTCTCTGATAATAAGCTTATCATTTTTCTTCGCTACCTTAATATTCTTACCGGTTAAATATGACTTATATGTTAAGATATCAGCCACCTCCAGTATGAGAACTATTTGCGGATGTTCTCCATATATGGCAGAATTTTCGTCCAGTTCTTTTTTTTAATGAACCATAAAAGCAAAACTTCCATCCTTATGTTTGAGTGGCATAGCATCCGGAAGATAATTTCTTGACCATTCTTCGAACCCAAGAATATTTTCATAATAGTCCAGGGCCTTTGTCATTTCATTGATTACCATACCTGAATTGTATACTCTTAGTCCTGTAAAAAACGGAACTTCTCTGATCTGCACCTCAATCAAGTGTAATATGTTTCCGGAAGGATCCTCTATGGGAACCCTACAAGGTCTTGTTGGCAATGTATACTCCGGCCAGTATCAGACCCATTCCCATTAGCTGACTTATTACTATCTTTTCACCATCAATAATTCCCCAGCCGACCGCTACAACCGGTATCATGTATGTTACGCTGCTTGCAAATACCGGACTTTTTATCTGCACAAGCTTGTTAAACATTACCAGTGCCACCGCAGTTCCAAGTACACCCAGGAGCACAATAGCACCCAACGAAGTCATTGCCTGATAACCAGTTCCAATCATGCTTATAAAATCAGTTGAAGCCAGCAAGTATAATATTGCAATGGGGCCTGTCATAACCAGGGAAACACTTGTAATTGTAATTGCATCTAATTCTGAAAGCTTGAATTTGATTAAGTTCAGGATTAAACCATAACAAACCGTGGCTGCAATTACAAACAACCCATACAGATTTACATTATCCAATCCTTCCTTACCAGCAATTACCAAAACAGCCGTACCAGCAAATCCTAAAAATAAACCGATTGCAATTCTGAGGGATATCTTTTGATAAAAAAATAGTGTCCCAAGCAAAATTACCCAGAAAGGTGTAATCGCATTCAGAACACCGGCAATAGCGCTGTCGATACGGGTTTGGGCCACGGCAAATAAAAAGGCCGGAATCAGGCTGCCGGTAATCCCCACGGTAAGAAGCACTATAAAGTGCTTTCTTTTTGCCCGCTTTACTCTTTGTATAGCAAACGGCAACAAAAATACCGCAGCTGCAATGATCCTAAGTGCACCAACCTGGCCGGCGTCAAAAGCAACAAGACCTTTTTTGATAAGAATGAATGAACTGCCCCAAATCAATGATAAGATAAATAACAGCACCCATGCCAGCCGGTTTTGCCGGACATCATTAACCGGAAACATTAAACAACTAGGCAATGTTCTGTATTAAAAACAAAGGCTATTTCATCAAGTGTATCGAATAATTCACCAGGTAAAAGCGATTGAACCAGGCGGGTGCGGTATGGTTTGAATCCAGATAGGCCTCTGAAATAGTTTGAATAATGGCGTCTCATTTCCAAAATCCCCAAACGTTCTCCTTTCCATTCGATTGACAACTCAAGATGCTTCTTTGTGACACTCACGCGTTCATGAATGTCTGGCTCATCCAATTTTTCTCCTGTTTCGAAATAATGTTTAATCTGCCTGAATATCCAGGGATTTCCAATCGCAGCCCTGCCGATCATTATCCCGTCAACCCCATATTTCTGACGGTATTCAAGGGCTTTTTCGGGAGAAACAATATCACCGTTTCCAAAAATAGGTATATGAATATTCGGATGGTCTTTCACTTCAGCAATATGATTCCAGTTTGCCTCACCCTTATACATTTGCTTTCTTGTCCGACCATGTATGGTGAGCGCTTTAATACCTACATCCTGAAGCCTCCTGGCCACTTCAACTATTCTGATGTTTGATTCATCCCATCCAAGCCTGGTTTTTACTGTTACCGGTACAGATACTTGCTTTACAATCTCTTCCGTCATTTTCTGCATTTTCGGAATATCCAGTAGTATGCCGGCACCGGCACCTTTGCACGCAATTTTTTTTACTGGACAACCATAGTTTATATCAATCAACTCCGGACCTGCAGCTTCCGCGATAGCTGCTGCTTTTCGCATAGATTCGATCTTATCTCCAAAAATCTGAACGCCTACTGGCCTTTCATACTCATAAATGTCCAATTTCTGCACACTTTTTGTAGCGTCGCGGATCAGACCTTCCGCTGAGATAAACTCAGTGAACATCAAATCCGCCCCATTTGTCTTGCATACGGCCCTGAACGGTGGATCGCTCACATCCTCCATCGGAGCCAGCAACAGAGGAAACTCACATAAATCTATATTCCCTATGCGTACCATTATAAATTATAAGATTTAAAAGTTCAAAGAAAGCCAACAAAAGATCAAAATTCAATTTTTAAATTAAATTTGCCTTTAATCCTATATACATATGTACTTATCTGAAGACCATTGGCACAAGGTTAGTCCGCTACAATCATTGCTATTGATTATATTGATCTCATTCACCGGTTTCATGTTTATCGGACCCTTCATTGGATTAATCATTTCCTTGCCTTTTTTTGAAGGATCAATAGTGGATCTTGCCAAATCGCAGCTTGATCCGATCGGAAACCCCGCCATCAAACTACCTATTCTGATCACCCAGGGTACTGCCACCTTGATCGGGTTTATTATTATTCCTTATATCTATGGAAAACAAATTCTCAACCTTCACACTTCTCAAATGTTTGGAAACACCATGCCTTCTCCGGTGATTATCCTGCTTACATTCACCATTGTTGTGGTATTTATGGGTTTCAACAGCATCTTCATTGAGTGGAACGCTAACTTTACACTGCCTGAATCTATGTCAGGTTTCGAAAACTGGGCCCGGAATATCGAAGATAAAGCCCGCATATTTACTGAATATATTACAACCTTTGATCATAGTTATGAGCTACTGATAAGCTTGTTGGTTATTGCCGTTTTGCCAGCAGTAGGTGAAGAACTCGTATTCCGAGGATTTATCCAGAATCATTTGTATGTGCTGACCAAAAATATTCATTTGGCAATATGGATAGCTGCTGCATTTTTCAGTTTCTTTCATTTTCAGTTTTTCGGGTTTGTGCCAAGATTACTGTTAGGAGCCTTGTTCGGCTATATGTATGTGTTTTCAGGAAAAATCATTTTCCCCATGTTGGCACATTTTATCAATAATGGTTTCACATTGATAATGATTTTCTTCTATAACAAAGGAGCATTGGAATTTGATATCGAATCAACGGACACGGTGCCACTGAGTGGAGTACTTATTTCGGCTGTTATTTCTGTTGTTCTGTTATATTTGTTTAAAATGTATTTTATAAGGCAGAATCAAAAAGCTGTTCATGAGTAACTGGAAAAAAGTTTATAGCAGTGAATTTGGGCATAGAGCAAAAATCGTAAATGATATCCTGGAAGAAGCGGGGCTGAACCCGGTAATGCTAAATAAAAGGGATAGCAGTTATAATAATTTTGGAAATTATGAAGTAACAGTGAGTTCTGACAATATTATATTGGCTTTGAAAATAATAACTGATGAAATCGATTTTCGATAATTTGAGTGACCTGACCCAACGTGCAATCACAGCTGTTTTAGGAGCCATTGTAATTATCGTTGCAATTATATGGAGTGAATGGGGCTATTTTTCAATCTTTTTGGGAATATGCATTTTCACGCAACTCGAATTTTATAAACTGCTCAAGCTCGACGAAATGGTACCTCTCAAATTCTGGGGGACACTGACGGGTGTTTTTATTTACATCATTATTTTTTTGGAGCAGAAATACGAAATGTCTTCAAAGTATTATTTCCTGCTTCTTCCGGTGATTTATATGGCTTTCCTGATCAAACTATATAAAAAAACAGATAAAAAGCCATTTACAAATATTGGGTTAACCTTTCTGGGTATCATATATGTGGCATTGCCTTTTGCACTTTTGCATTTATCGGCATATCATACCGGCTTTTACACTTATCAGATCATTGTCGGGATAATATTTATTCAATGGGCCAGCGATACGGGAGCTTACTTTGCAGGTATCAGGTTCGGCAAAAGGAAACTTTTTGAACGGGTGAGTCCTAAAAAATCATGGGAGGGTTTCCTTGGCGGCATGATGCTAGCCCTTCTTATGAGCGTAGGTATGTCAATATATTTTGGAACGCTCGAATTTTGGAAATGGATTTCTATTGCTCTCATTGTTGCCGTAGTTGGGACCTACGGGGACCTGCTGGAATCGCTTTTCAAACGAAGTATGGAAATCAAAGATTCGGGCTCTTCCATACCGGGCCATGGTGGATTTCTCGACCGCTTTGACAGCCTCTTGTTATCACTTCCTTTTATCGCTGCATTTTTAAAAATATTTTGATAATAAACATTTTAAAGATTAAAAGAAATTTATCTTTACAATCGTTTTAAATTGTCAAAAAACAGCTATGGGTTATATAGAACCGGCCCCAATCGTGGACCATGAAAATCCGTTCGAGTCCATGATGTCCAGGTTTAAAATTGCCTCCGAAATTCTAGGTCTGGACGAAGAAATTTATAACGTATTAAAGTCCCCGGCAAAACAAGTAGCTGTTTCCCTGCCCATTACAATGGACGACGAATCCATACGGGTCTTCGAAGGTTTCCGCGTAATACATTCAAATATACTTGGACCTTCAAAAGGCGGAATAAGGTACGACCCCGCAGTGAATATTGATGAAATGAAGGCGCTTGCTGCATGGATGACCTGGAAATGTGCCGTTGTGGATATCCCTTATGGGGGCGCCAAAGGAGGGATTATCTGCAATCCCAGGGAAATGTCAAGTGGGGAAATTGAGCGTTTAACGAGAGCCTATACCATGTCAATGTTTGAAATATTCGGTCCTGACAAGGATATTCCAGCACCAGACATGGGTACTGGACCACGGGAAATGGCATGGCTGATGGACCAGTACTCCAGGGCAGTTGGCCATACCACCATTTCCGTGGTTACTGGAAAACCACTGGTGTTGGGTGGTTCTCTTGGAAGAACAGAAGCCACGGGCCGGGGCGTAATGGTAACTACCCTGGCGGCAATGGAAAAACTACGGATAAATCCGTATGGGGCTACGTGTGCTGTTCAGGGATTTGGAAATGTAGGTTCTTTTGCAGCTTTGCTGCTGGAAGAGAGAGGTGTGAAAATAATTGCCATAAGTGACCTGTCAGGAGCCTATTACAATAAAGACGGCCTGGATATTGAAAAAGTCATCGCGTACAGGGATGCCAACAAAGGAACCCTCGAAGGGTTAGCAGATGCAGAGAAAATTGCCAGAAACGAGTTACTCACACTCGAAGCAGATGTATTGATTCCTGCAGCCACTGAAGACGTGATTACCGTTAAAAACGCAGATAAAATAAAAGCAAAGTTGATTGTTGAAGGTGCCAACGGACCTACTTCATATAAAGCCGATTCCATTATCCATGATAAGGGTATAGTAGTCATTCCTGATATCCTTGCAAATGCAGGTGGTGTTACGGTTTCCTATTTTGAGTGGGTACAAAACAGACAGGGATATAAATGGACACGCGAACGGGTGAACAGACGCTCTGACAGAATCATGAAAGACGCTTTCGAAAAAGTATATGAAACGGCGGTGAAATATAAAGTTTCCTTCAGGATTGCCGCTTACATCGTAGCTATTGACAAAGTTGCAAAAACATACAAGTACCGGGGCGGGTATTAAATCATCAGCGAAGTCATATGACCATACACAAAGAGGGTAAAAAACCGCTTTTTTATTTACTCATTACGCTATTTCTGATAAATGTAGCTATAAGTTATTTAGTATCTCAGGAAGATATTCTGAATGTGGTTATTGCCGTAAGCGTTATATTTTATGTACTCGTATTGCAGTTTTTCAGAAGTCCAGATATTGTTACGAAAGAAGATTCAAATCTTGTATATGCCCCTGCAGACGGAAAAGTGGTTGTGGTTGAAAAAACCCTGGAAAATGAGTATTTTGAAGATGAACGTATACAGGTTTCAATATTTATGTCTCCACTGAATGCGCATGTAAACCGTACCCCGGCAGGCGGCATCATTTCGTATTTCAAATATCATCCCGGAAAATACCTGGTTGCCTGGCACCCGAAATCGAGTACCGAAAACGAACGTACCACGATGGTGATAAGATTGAAAAATAATGTTGAAATCCTGGTCAGACAGGTAGCAGGGGCTGTTGCACGAAGAATCAAATGGTACGTTCACGAAGGAAATTACGTCAGACAAGGGCAGGAATTTGGTTTTATCAAGTTTGGATCAAGGTTAGATGTATATCTGCCCACAGATGCAGAACTGAAGGTGAAGCCTGGTGACAAAACAACCGGAGGCAAAACAGTGATTGCAGAACTTAATTCCATATAAAAGTAAAACAAGTCAGAGCTTTCACATTACAGATATCCCTCTGCTGTTTTTAATAATTTCTCAAGCCAGATTTTATCTGTCTGGTCAAAATCATTCAGCATCGTACTGTCAACATCAAGAACATATAAAACCTCTTTACTCCGTATTACCGGTACAACAATTTCTGATCTCGACGACGGACTACATGCAATGTGCCCCGGAAATTTATCAACATCAGGCACGATGATCGTTTCTTTCGTTTCCCACACTGTGCCGCATACGCCACGTCCTCTGGCTATTCTTGTGCAGGCAACAGGTCCCTGAAAAGGCCCTAACACCAACTCATCGCCTGCCACTTTATAAAACCCGACCCAAAAAAAACCCATTCCGGTTTTAAGGGCTGCCACAAGGTTTGCCTGATTCGCAACAACATCTGGCTCATCACGTATCAGCGCAATGATCTGCGGTAACAGTGATTCGTATTTCGACGCCTTGTCTTCAGATTCAGAAACGATTATTTCCTCTTCCATTATTCATAAATTAACATATAATAAAGGCTACTTTCATGATACATGCGCCGCTTGTCCCATAGCTCACCTGCCCGCAAACATAATTATTTATTCACCGGTATTACCGTTTTCTGTAGCATTGAATCTGTAAATGTATAGTTTGTCTTCTGCAATCATTTCTTGTGATTCCGGATCTTTTATAATTTTCGGCGCTTCAATGCCCTTTTTAAATTTATCAGGCGATACAAAGACCCTTGCTTCATCCCATAGGCCTGCTTTAATAAAATTATTCAGGGTTGCCGCGCCTCCCTCCACAATGATACTTCCCAGCCCTTTTTCATTAAGATCATTTAACATCCCCTCCAGAAAATTGTCTTTATTGATTCTTCTGAAAATCAGATTTCCCTGAATTTGATCTTTAACGTAATTATAAACAATGGTTTCAATCCGTTGGTCAAATATTAGATAGCTATTATCGAGTTTCAATCCGGTATCAATCACTATTCGTACCGGATTATTCCCCTCCCAATCCCTGACATTCAGTGTGGGGTTATCGAACTGAACCGTGCCCCTTCCTACTAATATGGCATCTTCTTCCGCGCGCCATTTATGTACGATTTTGCGCGAAGCGTCCGAACTGATCCATTTCGAATCACGATTTTCCTTCGCAATAAAACCGTCAGCGGTCTGCGCCCATTTCAGAATGACATACGGCCGCTCTTTTTCCTGATTTGTAAAAAACCGTCGGTTCAGTTCTCGCCCTTCCGCCCAAAGTATTCCTTCTTTTATCTTAATTTTATGTTTCAGAAGCTGTTGGATTCCACCCCCTGATACACGAGGATTTGGATCCCGGTTACTGATTACAACCCGTTTCACTTTATGCTTGGTCAGCATATCTGTACAGGCAGGCGTTTTCCCATGATACGAACATGGCTCAAGGTTGATATATATTGTGCTTCCGTGTAGTAATGACTTATCTTCAACATTGTTAACAGCATATACTTCTGCATGTGGCCCGCCAAATTTTTTATGCCACCCTTCACCGATAATATTATCCTCATATACAATCACACACCCCACCATCGGATTAGGGCTTACATTTCCAAGTCCAAACCTGGCGATGTCAAGCGCACGTTTCATATATTGTTCATCCTTTGACAAGGTCTTCGTATTTTAGATGACAAAATAAACGGTTTAAATTATAATAGCCATTAAAAATGACTATACGTGACGAGCACTTCACGGATCTCCAGGCGGCACTTTCAACCATTTATTCCGGAAAGGAAGCAGAAAGTATTGCATTTCTCGTATTTGAACACCTTGGAATAGATAAAACAGAAGTTCTTGCAGGTAAAAAAATTATATTGAATGAATCTGATAGGCAATTCCTATCGGGTACTAAAGCACGATTGTTCACAAATGAACCCATACAATACATTCTTGGAAAAACTGTTTTTTACGGATTGAAATTCGATGTAAACAAAGAGGTGCTTATACCCCGCCAGGAAACCGAAGAACTAGTGGATCTGATCATTCGCGAAAACACACTGGAAAAACCCAGCATTCTGGATATCGGGACCGGCAGCGGATGCATTGCCATAAGCTTAAAAAAAAATATACCGGACGCTGATGTCAGCGCTTGTGATATCAGGCGGAAGGCAATTAATCTCGCTAAAAAAAACGCCCGGTTGAATGGAATCGAAATTCAATTTCATCAAAAAGATGTACTGCGTATAGCATCCCTTTATGGGAAGAAATTTGATATTATTGTGAGTAACCCTCCTTATATAACCAAAAAAGAAAAAATTCTGATGGATAGCAATGTGGTTGATTTCGAGCCGGCAGAAGCCTTGTTCGTTCCCGAAAATAACCCGCTTGTTTTCTACGAATGCATTATCGAGCTGGCTGCCCGTAACCTGACTGACAATGGCAGCGTTTATTTCGAGATCAATGAATCGAGAGGCGCTGAAGTAGAAATGCTTCTTAACAAAGCCAGATTTAAGGCAGTACGAATCATTAAAGATATTAATGGAAAAGACCGGTTTGCAACTGGAAATATTTAATTTTCCGGTACTATTTTAAAATAAATACATATGCATGCAACATCCGGATTTATTTTCCTTTTATCCTTTTCAATTGCTTTTACAATGAATAGTTGTAACTCTCCTGATAAGTTTGAACTACAGGAAGCATCCTTCGCTGACATTCACCAGGCACTCAACTCAGGAGCCTGCACCTGCGAATCTCTAGTGAAAGATTACATTAAAAGAATAGAAACCTACGATCAGCCATCAAAACTCAATGCCATAACACTGATAAATCCGGAGGCGCTGGATCGGGCGATTGAACTGGACAAAGAATATAAAGAAACAGGTAAATTAATGCCATTGCATTGTATTCCATTGATTGTAAAAGACAATTATGATGTTGCCGGATTACCTACTACCGCAGGCTCGTTAACCCTTAAAGATAACATTTCAATAAAAGATGCCTGGCAGGTACGGAAACTCAAAGAAGCCGGAGCAATCGTTCTGGCCCGGTCCAATATGGCCGAATGGGCTTTCAGTCCGAAGGTAACCATAAGTTCAACTGCAGGAGAAACATTGAATCCTTACAATCCGGAGCACGTACCGGCCGGTTCGAGTGGAGGTACCGCCGCCGCAGTAGCGGCTAATTTTGGTGCAGCTGGACTGGGTAGCGACACAGGCAATTCGATCCGCGGGCCTTCTTCGCATAATGCCCTGGTTGGATTTCGTTCTACGCTGGGATTAACAAGTCGTAATGGAATAATACCCCTGTACAACAGGAACGATGTAGGAGGTCCAATGGCCCGTACGGTTGAAGATGCTGTGCGAATACTTGAAGTAATTGCCGGCTACGATCCTGATGATCCGGTTACTAAATACAGCAAGGGGAAGGTGCCGGAAAATTATATGCAATATCTGGACAAAGACGGATTGAAAGGCACCCGGATTGGCGTTTTAAGACTATTAAGTGAAGTTGATCCTGATCCTGAAATACATACGTTATTCGAGCAGGCAATCGAAGACCTGCAAATAGCAGGTGCCGTAATCATCGATCCCATTGATATCCCGGATTTTGACAGTTTGAAACAAAACCAATGGTGTCCGATGTTCCGGCACGACATCAATGAATACCTTGCGTCGCTGGGAGAAGCGGCGTCTGTGAAAAATCTCGAGGAAATATTGTCTTCGGGGCAATACGCTGGGTACATCAAAGAAAGACTTGAATATTTTTTACGTGCATCCGACACACTGCAGCTACATGAAGATGGTTCACCCTGTTCGGATCCTTACACCGATACCAACAGAATTGCCTTCCGTGATGCCATCATAGCATCCATGGCCACTTATGATGTAGATGCATTGATATATCCATCCTGGAACAATCCACCTGCAAAAGTTGGCGATATTGAGGGTTACAAAGGCGATAACAGCCAGGTAATTGCTCCGCACACAGGCCAACCTGCCTTTACAGTGCCCATGGGATATACGACCGGAAATTTACCTGCCGGGCTTCAGTTTACGGGCCGGATGTTTGATGAACCAACACTGATCCGTATTGCATATGCCTACGAGCAAGCTACCATGCACAGAAAATCACCTGAGTTATTTCCTGCCCTGGTAGAATAGCACATTTTATGATATGAAATTTATAAAATAATCGAAACACATATATTGAAAAAACCTGTAATAAAAGTTAAATGGGGAATCCTGAGTACAGCCAAAATAGGTACGTCACAAGTAATACCTGCCATGCAACAGGGAGAACTAACAGAGGTTTGTGCCATTGCTTCGCGTAGTATAGATGAGGCGAAGGTGTGGGCGGGCAAGCTCAACATCCCAAAAGCGTATGGCAGTTATGAGGAGTTGTTGCTAGATGAAGAAATTGAGGCAATCTACAATCCGCTTCCAAATCACCTGCATGTGGAATGGACGATAAAAAGTATGCAATACGGAAAGCATGTGCTGTGTGAAAAACCATTTGCATTACGTTCCAGTGACATACCCTCTGTAATTTCTCTTAAGAAAAAAAAAGGGCTTAAAATTGGCGAAGCGTTTATGGTAAAAACCCACCCTCAGTGGCTCAAAGTAAAACAACTTATTGAGGAAGGATTCATAGGTAAATTGGAGTTGATCCATGGATTTTTCAGTTATTTTAATAACGATCCTAAAAATATACGAAACATTGCCACTTATGGAGGTGGGGCACTCTGGGACATAGGTTGCTATCTTGTTATGACATCAAGGTTCATTTTTGGTGAAGAGCCTGTGAATGTAAAAGCGAGTATGACCTATGATGCTACATTTAATATAGATAAAATCGTTTCCGCAATTCTTGAATTCCCTTCCGGAAAAGCCGTTTTTTCTGCCTCTACGCAACTTGTACCCTATCAACGAATGCAATTTTTCGGAACAGAAAAAATGCTTGAAATCTCCATACCGTTTAATGCCCCCGTTGAACAACCCGCTGAAATAATAATTTTGAAAGGGGATAAGTTTGAAAAAACCAACCAAGTAATAACCATTCCGGTCTGTAACCAATATACGATTCAGTTCGATGCCTTTTCAAAAGCCATTATTGAGGATGGAGAAGAGCCTGTAACACTTGAAGAAACATACCTGAACACAAAAGTGATTGAAGCATTGTTCAGATCAGCCGGAGTGCAAAAACCATAAATTAAAAATGTTGTTTATTTGCAGAAATGAAAATATTAATGTGGCTGATTCTCATTATTCCGGCAGCGTATGCTCTGGGAATCCTCGGCGTATATATGTTTGAAGATACCCTCATATTTCAATCTGCCCATCTCAGAAAGGATCATAATTTTAGATTTGACCAACCCTTCCAGGAGTTTTTTATTCCAACTAGCGATGGGGATCAACTAAACACTCTATTATTCAAAACTGAACAGGCAACAAGGGGGTTAATCGTCTATTTTCATGGTAATGCCGGAAACCTCCAGGGATGGGGCACACTGGCAAATGATTTTACACGCTTCGGGTATGATCTTTTAATAACCGATTACAGGGGGTATGGTAAAAGCACAGGAACTCCATCGGAAACAGTCCTTTATTATGATGCCGAAATAGTCTGGAACTGGGCCCAAAAAAATTACAGCTACGATAAATGGGTTATCTACGGTCGCTCGCTGGGCTCTGCCGTTGCTTCAAAGCTCGCGGTTACTGCCAGCCATGATCTCCTGATTCTGGAAACACCTTTTGATGAAATTAGTAGTTTATTCCCAGCTAATCTATTCAAATGGGCCATAAAAAATAAATTTTCCAATCTGGAGTTTATACCTCATATAAAAACCAGGATCATTATTTTTCAGGGAACGGATGATAACGTTGTGCCTGTATCATCTGCATTGCGTCTTAAACCTTTATTAAAAGATAGCGATCAAATGTTCATTATTGAGGGAGGAGGCCATAATGATCTGAGGGAATTTGTTCAATATTATGAAAAGCTTGCGGAGGTACTGCCCTAACCAATTTCTTTTATTTATATCCACAAATATTCTATAATACTCGTATATATTAGTATAAACGCCAATTTCCAAATTTAATTTACCGGATTCGTACCCAATTATCTGATTACAAATCAAAAGGCTATTTTTTACTTCACTCAAAAATTATTAGTTTAATCCGGATTTAGTATAAGAAAAATGTTATTCTGATACAATGTGTTATTACCTACCGGATTCAGATTGTTCGCCGGGGTAAGTCCACGGTAATTCATTAACCACATAAATGTTTAAGAAATTATCTGTTACCCAGGCGGATTTTGTTGCATATTTCGGATCATAATATAATTCAATTCAGCATGCTAACCACGCTATTGGTAATTGCACTTATTTATACCGGGCTTTGTCTGCTTTTCTATTTTTTTCAACATTTTATTTTTTTCAGGCCTGAAATACTTCCTTCCACCTTCAGTTACTCCTACGAATTTCCTTTTGAAGAACTGCACTTTGATATGGAAGACGGAGGATACATCAACGGGATATATTTTAAAGTACCGTCGTCGCGGGGTGTAGTATATTACCTGAAGGGAAATTCAAGAAGTATAAAAGGGTGGGGAAAATTTGCAAAAGATTTTTTGAGTAACGGATATGACATCTTCATGATGGATTACAGGGGTTTCGGTAAAAGCAAAGGTAAACGAACCCAGAAAAAATTATTCGAAGATGCACAATTTATGTACGAATGGCTGACAAAAACCTATGCAGCAGAAAAGATCATTATATACGGCAGATCGCTTGGAAGTGGTATTGCCGCACGCATTGCATCATGGAATCATGCAAGAATGCTTATTCTTGACTCGCCGTATTTCAGCTTTTTTTATAACATAAAGCGATTCTTGTTTTTTATGCCACTTCGATGGATCCTGCGATATGATATCCGAACTGATGAATACCTGAAATCTGTAAAATGTCCCGTTTATATCATTCATGGAACCAAAGACCGGCTGATCCCGATTATTCAGAGTGAAAAACTTAAAGCATTGTATCCGGATAAAATATCGCTTATCAAAATCGTAGATGGTCATCACAACGATCTGACTGATTTTCCGGAATTCTTTGAAACACTTTATGATATTCTTTATGTGAAGCCGGTAAGTGAATCACCACAGGTATGAAAAATACAGAAGTTGGTTTTACACGAGTATTCGAAATTCTGACCTATCAACGGAACAAATTTCCACAACAAAAGGCATTAAACGTTTTTATAAACGGAACCTGGCGCAACTATTCCATAGATGATATTCAATCCAGAGCTGATGCCATTTCTGCATGGTTTATCGGGAACGGATTTAACCGGGGTGATAAAATTGCTATCGTACCCGAATTGGGGCGTCCTGAATGGATGATTCTCGATTTTGCGTGTCAGCAAGCCGGCCTGATTGTAGTACCTCTGCATGTATCTGCATCGCTTGCCGAAATAACGTTCATTCTTAACGAAACGAACGCCAGGCTGTGTATTACAGCCACTGAAGGTATTTATTACAAAATACTGTCGCTTCGCGAAAAACTTGAAGGATTAGTAGTGCAACACATTGAGCCACAGAAAAAAGGATATTTCGAGCCATTGAATCTGACAAAACCTGACCCTGGTCAGCTTGATTCCCTTATAGAAGTTAAAAGTCGTATTAATGAAGAGGATCTTTTTACCATTATGTACACTTCGGGCACATCCGGAATACCCAAAGGGGTCATGCTGACTCATGCAAATATGGTTAGCAATTTGCAGAATACAATCGCGGTTTTCCCACTTCATCATTCAAAACGCGTACTAAGTTTTCTCCCTTTCAGCCACATTTTTGAACGTAGCGCCTGCTATGCGTACATCGCTTGCGGTGTTGAAGTTTATTTCAGTCACGACCGCGAAAGCATAGCCTACGATTTCAAATCCGTACGTCCTTATTTTTGCACTGCTGTGCCTCGTATTCTGGAGAAAATGTATGCTTTTTTGCAGGAGGAGCAGATGGGTAAAAACTGGTTTAAAAGGCATTTGGTAACCCGTGCCATGAAAATTGCCAAAGCATACCGCGGGGGCCATAAACTTCGGCAAAAGTTGGCTTTTGATTTATTCCTGGCAAGAATAATGGTACTTTATCCCTGGCGCAAATTACTTGGTGGCAAATTGAAATGCATTGTAGTTGGAGCCGCAGCGCTACAACCGGATATCGGTCGGTTTTTTTCAGCGGCAAATATACGTATACGCGAAGGCTATGGCATGACTGAAACTTCACCTATTATTTCTATCAACCGGTTTGAACCGGGATTGAATCGGTTTGGAACAGTAGGCATACCCGTGCCTGGAGTATCGGTAAAAATAGATGTCACGTTGGGTTCGGATGAGGGAGAAATTCTTGTGAAAGGCCACAATGTAATGAAAGGGTACTATAAAAAACCCGGTCTCACGCAACAAATACTAACACCTGACGGGTGGCTTCGAACAGGCGATATAGGTAAGTTTGTGGATGGTAAATTTTTGCAGATTACCGACAGGAAAAAAGACATTTTTAAAACATCTGCAGGTAAATACATTGCACCACTGCCATTAACGAACCTATTTACATCTTCTCCTTTTATTGAGCAGTGCCTGATCATCGGTTTTAAAAGGCCTTTTGTAACGGCACTGCTGGTTCCGCAATTTTCGATACTGAAAAAATGGTGTGAAGCAAATGCCATCCATTGGACAGCTCCGCGGTACATGGTGCACAACATCAAGGTCCGCAATATAATCAACAGCGAAGTGGTAGGCCTCAACGAGGAGCTACCCAATTATAAACGGGTGAAAAATTTTGTGCTATGTCATAAAGAGTGGACCTCAGAAAAAGGTGAAATTACTGCCACCTTAAAACCGGTCAGGCAGGTGCTGTTGGAAAATTACAGGAAGGAAATCGAGAAGATGTATAGCTGATCAATCCCAGTCTATCATGCACGAACAACTTACTGCCAAATCTAACGCAGCCGTGAATTGCATTCGTGGTAAATTCCATCAAACACGGAAGTAACTTCAGCGCCAGTATTACATCTTCCCACTGGTTCGTCTACTTGCAGCAAGCAGGGAAGTTACTTCCGGACCAATGAAGTTTGATACAGAAAATATCAGTTATGCCATGACTCCTGCTATTTTATAAATTCAGACAAACAATAAATGAACCAGTCATGGCATGACTAATACACATTCCCGTCCCGTTTACGGGACGGATAAAAAAATAAGACCATAATCCGGCTTTAGCCACATAAACCATGACTATGGCCTGATTCAACACGTAGCCGCGAATTGCATTTGTGGTAAATTCTATCAAGCACGGAAGTAACTTCCGCGCCAGTATTAGGGAGAAAGGAGAAATTACTGCCACATTAAAACCGGTTAGGCAGGTGCTGCTGGAAAATTACAGGAAGGAAATCGAGAAAATGTATAAGTAATTCTTCCTGGTGAAGGTTTAAAGACTTAATCAAATTTGGCCCTGCGTACATGGACTAAAATTTCAACACCATCGAGGCTAGAACGTGGGTTCCTGCTTGGGGGTAGTACAAATTTTCCCTGAACTCCTGCCCTCCGCCGATATACCCATAGGTATAACCGTTTGATTCGTACATGTTGTTAAAAATATTACTTACGAGCAGCGAAAAGGCCATTTCTTTCATAAATTCCGGATAGATTTTATAAATAATCCTCAGGTCATTTACAAAAAAAGAGTTGATTACACGGGCGTTGTTGCTTGTATTGTCAAGGTATTGTTTACTTACATATTTCGATATTAACGCTATTTCGAAGCCCCTGACAAGGTAATAATTTAGCGTACCTCCTGCAATCACTGAAGGCGAAAATGAAATATCCGTATCAGAATAGCTGTTTCTGACAATATTATACTCATCCCAGTTCACGCCAAAATCATACAGGACTTCCTCAAAATTCCTGATTTTATTTCTGCTTAATGTTCCGGTCAGGTTGAAGCTAAATTTCTGTCCAAGTTTTGTGGCAGCATTCAGTTCAATACCGGCACGGTAACTTTCAGGTACATTGGTCCTGATGCCTGACCCCACATCATTTAGTTCACCAGTGAGGACTAACTGGTTTTTGTAGTACATATAATAAAAATTTGCTTCAAGCGAAAAATCTGTTCCCTTTTTCCTGTATCCTGCTTCCAAATCATATAATGTTTCGTGTTCAGGAATTCTTCCTGCCGATGCATCAATAAAATCATTCCTGTCAGGTTCCCGATTACCAACACTCAACGAAGTATAGATGTTTTGTTCTTGTGTCATATCATATGTAATGCCCATTTTCGGGTTAAAAAACTTAAGGTTTTCATCCACGTTTAACTGTCGTTGGTCATCGTCAACACCCTTCACCTTGTACGTTACAATTCGGTACTGCAGGTCTCCAAACAAATGCAGATTGTCATTAACCGAGTAATTGGCTTTAACAAATGTGTTGATATCGTCCTTTTCACCCAGGTTATCATAATATGGCTCCCTGATTACTGTATTTCCGGCGATCCGCATCCAGATAACTTCACCAAAATGCTTACCTGAATATCCTGACCATGCTCCACCGAAAATCAGTTGCAGGTTCGCGGAAGGATTGTAATCAAAAGAAACATTCGTTCCAAATAAATCATTGTCCAGCCACCTTCTTCTTATCAAGTCGGTTTCCCGAATTGTGTCTCCGCCAATGATCACATCTGCGAATCCATAACTGGCATAATCATCGTCCTGCCGGTATTGTTCAAAATAACCTTCGCCATGAACATAGTATAACGCGGTATTCAATGTAAGTGAAGAAGTAATGTCCTGTGCAAATAAAAGCTGGTAATGATCCTGCCGGTAATTGTCGGTTTCGTCATCGTAGGTATAATAATTATAAGTACGTCCGGAACTCAGAAGGTTTTCAGCTTCTTGCTGCGTCAGCCCGTTGTTAATGATATATTCCTGCATGCCCTCAACATCGTCATTAAGTCTTGATTCTGGCACTCCCCACCACGCTTGGTAGGTTTTCTCACCGCCTGAAAATATATTTAGTTTTACAAGTGTAGAACGACCGTAATAAGCCGCTGAAGTAAAATACGAGTTCAGATCGGAAGTAGCCCTGTCAATGTAACCATCGGAATGAATTCGCGAAAGCCGTGCATCAATTGAGAATTTATTATTAAGCAAACCGGTTCCGGCCGCAAGTGTGTGCTTTCGTGTGTTAAATGATCCTAACGAATTGCTCATTGTGGCATAAGGTTGCTCACTGAATGAGGAAGTCCGAATATTGATAGAAGCTCCAAATGCCCCAGGCCCGTTTGTAGAAGTGCCCACTCCGCGTTGCACTTGTATATCCTGCACCGAAGAACCGAGATCAGGAAGATCCACCCAATACACCGCCTGTGATTCAGGATCATTCAGCGGAATGCCGTTAATGGTAACGTTGATTCGCGTTGCATCACTTCCACGAATTCGTATGCCTGTATAGCCAACACCTGCTCCTGCATCCGAGGTAGAAACTACAGAAGGCAGCTGGTTGAGAAGAAATGGCATGTCCTGCCCGAAATTTTGCTTTTCGATTTCCTCCTTATTTAATACCGAATACGTCATCGGTGATTTTTCAAGAGCCCTAGTAGCAGTTACAATCACTTCATCGGTTATGATTGCTGCAGGGATCATCAATATTTCCAATTCCAAATCACCGCTAACTATCATTTTTCTGGTTACTTTTTTATAACCCAGATACGAAATCACCAGTGTATAATCTCCTTTACTTACCCCTGTTAGCAGGAATGAACCATCTTTCCCGCTAACGGTTGCTTTACCGGAATTTCTAAGCCAGATATTCGCACCGGTAAGTGTATCCTGGTTATCACTGTCCGATATTTTACCGGATATATTAAACTGCCCGTACACATTCATTGCCAGCAGTCCAAGAACTGTGATTAGTGTTAAAATTTTCATCTTTTATCTCTTTTATTGTTGAAACTTATCCGGAGATAGGGGTAATTTCCAGATTGATCATTCTTCCCTGCGTCCGCATTATCGAAATCAGGTTCAAAGGGTATAATCTCAGCCTGAACTTTTTAAGGCACCCCAATAGAGATAAAACAAAATTACTAAATAAAAGGGTTTTCTCCTAAAATTAAAATTGTGATTTGTAACAAAATACCTGATGCAAAAAGCAATTGTATTACGCACCATTGTAAGAGTTAGGAGCTGCTTTCGGTAAAGTGACTACTATCAGGTTTAAAGAGAAGCAAAAAGAGTCATTTTTACCCGGATACCAATATATTACTCACTGCGGAAGCAGCCTTGTTTAACCGGTTTTTACCTAGTCCTTTAATGATTTTAAAGGGCAGGTTTCTGTTTTGTAATTCTTTAAGGTATATCGAAAATATCTTATCCCGTTGTTGCGGATGCTCACGTAATGAATCGGGTGTCCAGGGTATATCCGGATAAGTCAAAAGATACAGGTCATAAGATTTCCGGTTCAGTTGTCTGACGATCCAACGATGACAACGCCCATATTTATATTTACTCCATATCTTTATAACGGTAAGATCGGTATCAAAAAAAATGATTTCGCCTTTGCCGCTTATAGCTTCCCGTTCAATGCGAGCCTGGCCTTTCGCAATCTCGAGCAAATCCACCTCATTGTAGGCGCCGCCCTGTTTGTTCAAATACTCTCGTGCATATTCCGGTACCCATCTACTATTAAACGCCTCGGCCAGCTCCATGGCTAGCTTTGTCTTTCCAGTAGATTCCGGCCCAAGAATGACAATTTTTTTCATGACCGGGCAACTACAACATTTTCCATCGATTTTTTCCAGGAGAAATACCCGACTGATGCCAATACAATGTATATGCCATAAAGAGCGGCATAAAAGTATATCTCTTTATAAATATAAATGCCGGTAGCCAGGATGTCCACGATTATCCAGAAAAGCCAGTTTTCAATTTTCTTTCGGGCAGTAAGCCACATTCCTGCCAGACTGAGTATGGTGGTAGTGCTATCCCAGAATGGTACGGCAGCATCCGTATATTTTTCAAATAATGTCCCCATTATCCAAATTCCAACTGCACACATTCCGAAAATTAAACCCAGAAATTTAACTGATATAGTGGTTACCGGAAGATCCAGGCCTTCTTTACGGCCCTTTATCCAGAAATACCATCCATAGATATTAAGCATTAAAAACACGAAATGCAATGCAAGATCTGCATACAGTTTCGTCCGATAGAAAATCACAAATGAGATAAAAATATAAATGATCCCTGCAGGCCAGGTGAGAATATTCTCTTTTATCAAATACCAGACGGCCAAAATCCCGAATATGAATCCCGAAAGTTCCAACACATCAATTTGCGATGTAAATGCAATTACTTCCTGCGTAAAATCAGTCATTTTTCGATTTCCTGTCTGCCATTAAACAGCAAATATCTGTTTTTTAGCTAATAATTCTTCTTAAAATCGGATTTAGCCTGTTTTTACCAAAATCCTTTTGTTAATTCGGGATCTGAATAACACAGAATCGGATTGAAAAGACGTGAAGTTATACGAAAAATAGCCTACACGGTACCGGCAGGTATGGCATTTCCGCATCTTTTTGGCTGCACTACCAACGACGACGATGGGGATTCTGCATTTACCGGCAAAATTATTGTGATTGGCGCAGGGGCAGCAGGGATGTACATGGCCTTCCTGTTAAATCAGAAAGGTATGAATGTAGAAATACTTGAAGCATCAAGCCGGAATGGAGGCAGAATACAATATTTGCAAGGCTTTTCAGATTTTCCTCTCGAACTTGGCGCCGATGAGATTTATGGCAATAATCACATATGGCACGAGCTGATTACTGGCATGGGGATTACCGTTATCGAACGTGCACCCCGGCCGGTTTATGTGCTAGACGGTGTGCCTGGAACAGCAGAAGATTACCAAAATGATACGGATTTTCAGGTGGCACAGGGTTTTATAAATGAGATACCGAATTATCAGGGACCGGATATCACGATTCAGAATGCCATAACTTCAGCGGGAATAAAAAACAGGGTGCATCATATTATGAATGCTGAAATAGGCAATCAATACGGCACATCAAATGATCGTCTCAGCATCCGCGGGGCATCCAGCCAACAAAACAACTTTGAAGGCGGTTCCGGGATTTACGTAGTTCAGGGTCAGTCTCATATCACCATATTAAATTCTGTATTCGCCAGCATCAGAGATAAAATCAAACACAATACGCCGGTATCTTCGATTGACTACACAGGGGCTTTGGTAGAGATAAGAGATACCAATGGCGAAGTTCACAGCGCTGAAAAAGTCATTATTACGGTACCGATATCTATTTTGAAAGATGGCGATATTTCCTTTACTCCAACCCTTTCCGGGTCAAAATTAAACGCCATTCAAAACCTGGGAATGGATGCGGGAATGAAAGTAGCGATAGCTTTTAACGCCAACTTTTGGGGTGCAGATACCACTTCGATTATAAGCGATGGCGTCGTTCCACGATATTACGCTCCCGGTCTTGGACGCAGTAATTCCAACAGTGTGCTGACAGCTTATATAATGGGTGAGCAGGCCGAATTTCTAAATAATTTCGAAGACAATCAAATATATGAATCCTTACTAGCCGAACTCGACAAGTTGTACCATGGAAATGCAAGCCGACTAGTAGCCAGAGACAAAGAAGAAAATATTCAGGGCGTAGTTAAGAATTGGACGAAAGAACCTTACATCAAAGGCGCTTATTCATACCCCAAAGTCGGTTCTTCATTGGCCCGCGAGATCCTTGCCCTACCAGTTGATAATCGCCTTTTCTTTGCAGGTGAAGCTACAGGGCTAAAAGGGGATTTCGGGACCGTGCAAGGTGCCTTAACCTCAGCCGAAAGGGTACTTGAAGAAATTGTTGAAGCAATAGCCAAAGACCTGGCCCCGTTCTGACTTTACCATTAAAGATTGTATAACTTCTGGACATGGGAGCGTCACTAGAAAAAGTGGTTTGAAGAATCTGTTAGTTGCTACCCGGTAAATCCTTCGCTTATGATAAGGATGACTACTAAGATAATTTGAAGGCTTCTTTTACCTTATCCACGTAATCCAGCTTTTCCCATGTAAACGTCTCCACTTCTATGGTTAGCTGCGTGCCATTTTGCTCAAAAGTGCGGGTTTTCTTTTCAGGAGTACGGCCCATATGCCCGTATGCAGCCGTATCGGAATAAATCGGATTTTTAAGTTTTAGCCTGTCAATGATGGCAGCCGGCCGCATATCAAAAATAGCGTCAACCTTCTTTGCAATTTCACCATCCGTCATATTAATGTTAGAAGTTCCATAAGTATTAATGTACATACCTATAGGTTTGGCCACTCCGATTGCGTACGATACCTGAACCAGTATTTCATCTGCTACCCCCGCAGCTACAAGATTTTTTGCAATATGCCGGGTGGCGTAGGCAGCCGATCGGTCCACTTTTGAAGGATCTTTACCGGAAAATGAACCCCCTCCATGAGCTCCTTTACCGCCGTAGGTGTCCACAATGATCTTTCTACCGGTAAGGCCAGTATCTCCGTGTGGTCCACCGATCACAAATTTTCCGGTAGGGTTTACAAAATATTTAATATCTCCATTAAACAGGTCATTAATATTGTCAGACAAATTTTCTCTTACACGGGGTATTAGTATATTTATTACATTGTCCTTAATGGTTTCAAGCATTTTTTCCTCTTTGTCGAAATCGTCGTGTTGTGTAGAAACCACAATTGTATCAATCCGTACAGGGTTATTATTATCATCATATTCAATGGTTACCTGCGATTTCGCATCTGGTCGGAGGTAAGTCATTACCTGGCCTTTACGTCTTATTTTTGCGAGTTCCAAAAGGATACGGTGTGAAAGATAGAGCGGAAGAGGCATGTAGTCGTGCGTTTCGTTAGTAGCATATCCAAACATCATACCCTGATCTCCTGCACCCTGCTCTTTATAAAGACCTTTTCCTTCTTCAACACCCTGACTTATTTCAGGTGATTGCTCGTGAAGTGTAGATATTACGCCACATGACTCGGATTCAAACTGGTATTCCGCCTTCGTATATCCGATTTTCTTTATCACATCTCGTGTAACTTTTTGTACGTCTACATAGGCATTGGATTTTACTTCACCGCTGATCATTGCCAGTCCGGTGGTTACGAGTGTTTCGCATGCCACTTTTGAGTTTTCATCATAGGCGATAAAATAATCCAGCAGCGCATCTGAAATCTGATCAGCGATCTTATCGGGGTGTCCTTCTGAAACTGATTCTGATGTAAACAAATATGACATCTATTAAATGATTACTTGAAGGGCTCAAAATTAGACCAATTATTCAATAAATGAAATGTGATTGCCATCATGTTTCAATTAAAAAGACAGCAGGCGTTTTTTTTAACTGTATTTTATGGTTGTTCCATTCACTGATTTCCATAGTGTGTATAAACGCTTCGGAGCCGGTAATTCCGGATGCCACACAAAGCCGGGTATGTGGCGCACAAGCTTCCAACAATGTTTCAAAAAGCTTTTGATTACGATATGGGGTTTCAATGAATATTTGTGTCTGATAATTACTTTCAGACAAGGTTTCCAGTTTTTTAATTTTCCGGATCAGTTCCTTTTTGTTTATTGGTAAATAACCATGAAAAGTAAATGATTGTCCGTTCATGCCCGACCCCATTAATGCAAGTAATATTGACGAAGGTCCTGTAAGGGGGATAACCTGTATCCCTGCTTGGTGAGCGGCTTTTACAATTATAGAACCCGGATCTGCGATTCCCGGGCATCCTGATTCTGAAATAACTCCGCAATCCATGCCATTTTTCACCGGCCGCATTAACTCCACCGCCTCTTCATATAATGTCCGTTTATCGAGCAGTTTAAATTCCAAAGATTCGATTTTATGCCTTTTGTTTTCAGGAAGAAGCTTCATAAGCTTACTCAAAAATCGTCTGCCGTTGCGGATATCTTCGGCAAGATAATAATGGATATCCTGGATTACGGAAAGTACGGCAGGAGGTACAACTTTGTTTTCTGTTCCTTCAGATATAACATTTGGAATTAGATAAATTTTACCGGATTTTGACACATTCATAAATCAAAATTGATATGGGTTAGGTTTTACTAATTGCGGGTATTGTAATGCTTGGTTCAAGGATTCTGATTAAATTATATGACAAAATCCGCTTGCAGAGCCGACTTCCCGGTGACATTGCAATTGAAAAAAAGTAAGTTAAACTATTTTCCATTGGCAACGAGTTTGTTAGCTGTTAACGCCTCTTTTCATGCTTATCCACTGACTTAGAAACTAATATGAACTTCCCGCTTATTCGATCAGAAACTTTTTTACAATATCCAAAAACTTTTCTGTTTTTTCAGCATGAACCCAGTGGCCGGCGTCTCCTACAGTTATCACTTGGTTGTCGGGAAAGATCTTGTCAATCAATTTCAGGTCATCCTTATTAATATATGTTGATTTTTCACCATCAATAAACAGCGCCGGTTTGTAAAAAGCAAAATTCTCATCAAGACCTTCTGCAATGCCTTCAATATTTTCCGCAATTACTTTCAGATTTATTTTCCATCTATATGTACCCTCCGGATTGCGGGCCAGATTTTTTAACAAAAAGTTACGTACCAAAACCTGAGGTACGTATGCAGCAAGTGCCTTGTCCGCTTCACTTCTGCTTTTGAGAGAGTCGATGTTTATGGATTGCAGTCCTTCGAGAATTACATCGTGGTGTACTTCATAGGTTTTGGGCGCGATGTCCACTACAACAAGTTTATCCAGAAAGTCAGGGTTCCTGACGGCAAACTGCATTCCTACTTTACCTCCCATAGAATGGCCCATAATATATGGATTTATAATGCTGTGCATTTTTATAAAATTCATTAAATCTGCAACCATCACCTTATAATTAAATTCTTCGCTGTGAAATGACTGGCCGTGATTTCGCTGATCAAGTATAAACAGTTGATATTTTTCCGCCAGCGCCCTTGCAATAGTCATCCAGTTATCGGAAGAGCCAAAAAGGCCATGTAAAATTATAAGGGGTTTCCCATTTCCCAATTGCCTGTAGAATAGCTCCATTGCCTTTTGTTATGAGTCATACAGCCGAATATTATATTTTCAGCTCTCTGAGATAAAGTTGAATGGTATTTTCAAGCCCAAAATATAACGCATCACAAATCAAGGCATGGCCGATAGATACCTCGTGAAGATAAGGGATGCCTTCGCAAAAATATCTGAGATTATGAAGGTCAAGGTCATGACCGGCATTAATGCTCAAGCCAAGAGATCTGGCAAATTCCGCTGCATTAATGTATGGAGCCACTGTTTTTTGCCTGTCAGAATGATACCCGTTGGCGTAGGGTTCGGTATATAATTCGATCCGGTCTGCACCGGCCAGGGCTGCTCCTTCAATCATTATTTTTCTGGTATCAGAAAAAACCGACACCCTGGATGCATCTTTTTTTAGCTCAAAAATTACTTCTTTCAGAAAGGATGCTTGTTTAACCGTATCCCATCCAGCATTGGATGTAAGCACACCAGGTGGATCGGGAACAAGTGTCGCCTGCATAGGTTTAACCTTCTTAATAATTTCAATGTAACGCTCATCCGGAAATCCTTCAATATTATATTCTGTGGTTATCACTTCCCTTATCCCTATTACATCATCATAGGTAATGTGCCTTTCGTCAGGTCTCGGATGCACGGTAATTCCCTGGGCACCGAATCGTTGACAATCTACCGCCGCTTTTATCACATCCGGATTGTTGCCACCCCTGGCATTTCGCAGCGTAGCAATTTTATTAATGTTTACGCTTAATCTGGTCATTGAATTTTATATTCTTTTATACCTTTGACAAAGTTAGTTATTTAGATTAAATAGGGAATTACCATGAGCTTAAAAGCGCAGATTGAGTCTGACATCAAAAATGCAATGCTTGCGAAAAATAAGCTGGAATTGCTCGCATTACGGGCCATCAAATCCGCAATTTTAATTGCAGAAACTGAAAAAGGAGCCCAAGGCAGCATTTCGCACGAGTCGGAAGTAAAATTGCTAATGAAAGCGACCAAACAGCGAAAAGATTCTGCTGAAGTTTACCATACCCAAAATCGGCAGGATCTCGCGGATAAAGAACTTGCGGAGCTGGATGTAATCAACCGCTACCTGCCGAAGCAAATGTCGGAAGACAAAATCAGAGAAGAACTTAAATTAATTATTGAAAAAACTGGTGCAAACAGCCCGGCAGATATGGGTAAAGTGATGGGAATTGCCACAAAACAATTTGCTGGTAAAGCCGACGGAAAAACAATTTCGATACTTGCAAAGTCTCTATTATCAAACTAAACCCGAATGAAAACAGTCGATATCATATTGCTGATTATTCTAGGATTGGGCGCCATACAGGGGTTCAGAAAAGGACTGATCATGGAAATCGTCTCCATTGTAGCTTTTGTACTGGCAATCATCGGTGGTTTTAAATTACTTCATACTGGAATTGACTTGCTTCGCGATTATTTTCATCTAGCAGGCAAAATGCTTCCATATCTTTCATTTCTGATCATTTTTATAGGCATCATTATTCTGATAAACCTTCTTGGTAAAGCTGTAAAAAATGTATTGGATATGACCTTACTGGGAAGTTTTGACAATTTTGTCGGCGCTGTACTGGGTATTGTTAAATGGACATTCGGCCTTTCGGTGCTCATCTGGATATTTACTTATTTTGAAATAAATATCCTGGAAAATTATGTAGACAACACGATAATATATCCCATGGTATCTTCATTTGCTCCGAAAGTGGTGGAATATATTGCTGTTTTTCTGCCTTTTGCAGATGATATCTTTTCGTCAGTAGAGAAAATAAGCTTGCTCGTATTGTATCTGTAAGTACGCAAAGCTTGTTTACCGCAATTTTTGTTTATTTTGCATTATTCTTAATTAACATTAATCGGTTAAATGGATATCAAAATTCATAAAGAAGGAGAATTCCAGTTTGTAGATGAAGGCAAAGGAAATGTCATCCTGTTGCTGCATGGACTATTTGGTGCGTTAAGTAACTGGATTGGTGTTGTGAGACACTTTTCAAAAAAATACAGGGTGCTGATCCCTATGCTTCCTATTTATGAGATGAATATGAAAAAACCTGATCTTGAAGGGCTTGTGGATTTTTTAGAAAAATTCATCGCATTTAAAGATATCAATGAAATGATCCTGATGGGAAATTCACTGGGTGGTCATTTAGGCCTTATCTATACATTGCGGCATCAACATATGCATATGGTCAGACAACTTGTACTTACTGGTAGTTCCGGCCTTTTTGAGAATTCTATGGGAGGATCTTTTCCACGAAGGGGGTCATACGAATATATTAAGGAAAGGGTCGAATATACTTTTTTCCATCCTGAAACAGCCAAAAAAGAACTCGTTGATGAAGTATTTGATACTACAAGAAGCATACCGAAATGCCTGAAGATCGTTTCAATTGCCAAATCCGCCCAGCGGCACAATATGGCGAAAGACATCACTCGGATTAAAGTACCTACTTTACTCATTTGGGGATTGAACGATACGATCACCCCACCGATGGTTGCGCACGAGTTCAATAACCTGATCCCTAATTCGAAACTTAGGTTTATTGATAACTGTTGTCATGCGCCAATGATGGAGTATCCTGATAAATTCAATAAAATATTAGAAAATAATTTAATAACATAACACAAAGACAAAAAGAACATGATTGCAGAGGAATTAATCAATCACATGATCCCGCCACTTAAATTGTCCGATTCGGCAGAAAAAGCCATTTCCTGGATGGAAGAAATGAGATGCAAACAACTTCCGGTGGTTGAAAAAAACAAATTCATTGGCCTTATTTCGGAAGAAATAATTCTTGAACACAATAATATTGACAATACGTTATCGGCTTTCGAACTCACAGGGCTCAATTGTGTTGTAAACATTGACCAGCATTTTTACGATGTAATAAAAATAGCTTCTGACCATAACGTGCAGCTTGTTTCAGTGCAGGACGAAAACCACGAGTATTGTGGGGTCATTACCGTGCAAGACACCATTTCATCCTTTGCCCAAACCGCCTCTGTACAGGCCAAAGGTGCAATTCTTGTACTATCAATGGATGAAAGAGACTACTCATTATCGGAAATCAGCAGACTTATTGAAGAGGAAGGAGCTAAAATATTGGGCAGTACCATACGCGATGACAGTTCTGATCCACAGAAATTAAAGCTTACTATCAAAATAAATCAAACAAGTTTATCCCGTATTGTAGCTACACTGGAACGGTTCGACTACAAAATCATCGCACGATTTCAGGAACCTAAAGTCATCGACGCAGATAAAGAACGGCTTGACATCCTTCTCAGGTATCTGAATATTTAAAATTACGTATTTACAAATTCCTTTAAATGATAGTAGGTGTACATGGTAAGAGTTTTAAGAAACGGGGAGGAGCTGTTGTCGATGAAGTGTTTCGCATACTGGAAAGTCATAAAACCACCATACGTGTCTCTGAACAATTTGATGAAATTCTAAGGTTGTCGCATCTGGACAGAAATTACGAAGTTTATTCTCACGAAGATGACGGAAACAAACTGGATTTTCTTTTTTCATTAGGAGGAGATGGCACATTGCTGGAGGCACTTACGCATGTAAACAAGGCAGAAACACCCATACTTGGAATAAACACCGGACGACTTGGTTACCTTGCAACCATATCAAGGAATAATGTAAAAGAGGCGATTCAGGCCATTTATGATAATACTTATGAATTAGATGAACGAATTTTGATACATCTGGAAGATCCAGGGGTTCTGTTTAACGGCCTGAATTTTGCGCTTAATGATTTTACAATTGTAAAGAAGGACACTTCTTCAATGATTTTTGTCCGTGCATATGTTGATGGTGAATTTATGAATTCCTATTGGGCCGATGGCTTAATAACGGCCACACCCACTGGGTCGACGGGTTATTCGTTAAGCTGCGGGGGTCCTTTGATTATGCCCCATTCTGATAATTTTGTATTAACCCCTGTGGCGCCGCATAATCTTTCTGCTCGACCTATGGTTTTATCTGCACGTAGCAGGATCACATTTGAAATAAGAGGTCGAGCAGAAAATGTAATGATATCGTTGGATTCCAGATCACTGATAATCCCTTCTGGCACAAAACTAAGCATTCGTAAAGAGCGGTTCAAAGCTAAACTGGTGAAAATGAGGGGATACAGTAATTTTGATACATTACGGCAAAAACTTAACTGGGGTTTGGATGTCAGGAATTAATTATTGTTAATTGTAATTTGAATAAGTAATATTGTCTAATTTTTGAACTGTTGGCTTATTAGTAATCCATGAGAAAGGCCTTATATTTTTTACTCTTTATGATAATTTGTACTCTGGTAACAGAAAATTCATGTGCCCAATTTAACCGGAGGAAAATTAAAAAAAACAACAAACAGATGTCCAAATTCAAGGGATATAAAAATGCTTTTACAAGACAAAAGCAATACGCCACGGTTGGATTTTCAATCAATGCCCTGAATTATTTTGGTGACCTGTCACCACTGCGTGGTGCAGCAAGTACTGATATTTCATTTACCAGGCCGGGGTTCAGCTTGTGGGGTACCTACCGGTTCGGACCCCGATACACTGCAGAAGCTGCCTATACGTGGGGTACGGTAAGCGGTTCTGATTTTAAGTCGGCAGATCCAACTGGTGAAAATGCCGTGTTCAGATATATCCGGAACCTGAGCTTTAGAAACAGAATACACGAACTATCGGCATTGTTTGTGGTTGACTATTTCGAAAACAACGCCACTTACATCAGCAGGGTCAAAATTACGCCGTATGCATTTATCGGAATTGCAGTATTTTACCATAATCCTGAAGCAAAAGTGAATCAGGCGAGTACACTCGCTGAAGCAGGGCAATGGGTAAAACTCAAACCACTTGGCACAGAAGGGCAGAATAGTGATAAGTATAATATTAAATCGTACAAAAATCTGCAAGTGGCCATTCCATTTGGAATCGGGGCTCGGTACCGGCTTAACCAAGCACTTGATTTATCATTTCAGTTCGGAATAAGATATTTATTTTTCGATTATATAGATGATGTAAGCAGCAGCTTCGTGGACCTTGGCGAACTTGATTCCGACCTGGCCAGAGAATTTTCCGACCGATCAAGAGAATTAACATCTGCAATATCAAATATTCCAAGGGATTTTAACGTTATTGATGCATTTACGGGTAATCAGACTTATATAGGAGCCGATGGAAATACTTACGACGTTTTTGCCGGATACGGTAGTGATACACATCCGGACAACGTCCGAGGTAATGAAAACGATAATGATCTTCTTCTGTTCACACAGATACGGATTGCATACATTCTTGGAGGATCATTCCGCAGAGCTAAATACAGGTAGTTCATCATTACAACAAACATCCGGAAATCTTTGAAATATATTATCCGAACCATAGCGATTATTCTTATTTACGGAGGTGTCGCCACTACACCT
Organism: Bacteroidota bacterium; assembly: GCA_022571715.1. Taxonomy (GTDB): domain Bacteria; phylum Bacteroidota; class Bacteroidia; order Cytophagales; family Cyclobacteriaceae; genus SZUA-230. The sequence goes on from JACZXH010000015.1 coordinate 30,522, forward strand.
TCAAAAGCACAGATTGATGAGATCGGATTTGGCCTTGGAGGGCTTTCCTATACCGGAGATCTTGTGAGAGGATATAAATTACTACAAAACAAACCTGCCGGCACATTTTTCATCAGACATAACATAAATGATCATGTTTCACTAAGATATGCTGTAACGGGCGGTATATTATCTGGAGGTGACGCAAACAACCCCGTTGATCCATTTGCCGTACAGCGGAATGCCTCATTCCGCATCACCATTGTAGAGTTGTCAATCATGATGGAATATCATTTTCTTGATTTCAAATCGGGGTCAGCCCTAACGCGATTTTCGCCATATTTTGCAGGTGGTATAGCCTTGTTTGGAATGTCGGGGAGTAATGAAAAGCCCGAACCATACAGCAGTTTTCAGCCTGCTATCCCGCTCAGTCTGGGCTTGAAGTATATTGTAAATCCCAAGTGGATGGTGGGAATTGAATTCGGCATACGAAATCTTTTTACCGATTGGCTCGATAATGTATCGGAAGGCGATCCTCTCAAAAAAAACTATCAATACGGAAACTGGTATGATAACGACACCTATTATTTTACAGGTTTTACACTGAATTATGCTTTCTACCGTATTCCGTGCCCATTTCCTTATCACTGACCAACTCAACCGAATTTCATAATATTTAACATAATTGGATTATATCGGGTAATTACCTTTAATTTTGCCTGTCTTTTAGTTATGAAAGAAAATACTGACTTCTACAATTTACCCACTCATATAGCCGTTATAATGGATGGCAACGGGAGGTGGGCTAAAAACAGAGGAGCAGCTCGGATTTTTGGACACAAAAACGCAATCAAAGCCGTAAGAGAGATTACAGAAGGATGTGCCGAAATCGGCATTAAATACCTTACACTCTATGCCTTTTCGACCGAAAACTGGAACCGCCCCAGGAAAGAAGTCAGCGGGTTGATGGAGCTTCTTGTGTTTACGCTTAGAAATGAGCTAAAGACGCTGACGCGAAACAATGTAAGATTAAAAACCATAGGTGATATGTCACTTCTTCCAGAAGCCTGCCAGAATGAATTGCTAGAAGTAATGGATGAAACTAAGAACAATGACAGGTTGACTTTAATTCTGGCATTGAACTATAGTGGAAGATGGGAACTGACTGAAGCAGTGAAAAAAATAGCAACAAAAGTAAGTGCCGGTGAATTGGATATTAATTCAATTGATACAAATACCATATCGGAACATTTAAACGACTCTATTCCGGACCCGGAATTGCTGATAAGAACAAGTGGTGAAATGCGGATAAGTAATTTTTTATTGTGGCAAATTGCTTATACTGAGCTCTTTTTCACACCAAAATTATGGCCTGATTTCCGAAAAGCTGATTTGATCGAAGCACTGAATGAATATCAAAAGAGAGATAGGCGTTTTGGAAGAATTAGTGAACACGTAAAAACCTAATTAATTGGTAGAGCATGAGGAGTCTGATTCTTACATTATTATTAATCCTAAGTAGTTCTTTGCTATTTGCTCAGATCCGGCAAAGTAAAACGTTTTCAGAAAAAAATACAGAAATCAGTTATGCTCAACCCCGTGAATATGAGATCGGAGGCATACGGGTAGTTGGACGTAAAATACTAGATCCTAATACACTTATATCGCTTACCGGATTAAAAGTGGGCGACCGCGTAAGTATTCCCGGTCAGGAAATCACGGATGCAATTAAAAAACTTTGGAAACATGGGCTGGTTGATAACTTAGCTGTTTATCAGGAAAAGATTGAAGACGGCAAAATTTATCTTATAATCGAATTAATCGAAAGGCCACGATTACGGAAATTTACATTTTCAGGTCTCAATAAAACAGATGAAAAAGAAATTGGCGAAAGCATAAGCCTGTATCGTGGAAAAATTCTTACCGAGGCAATCATCAAAAACACTCAGTCTACCGTAAAAAAATATTTTAAAGAAAAAGGATATCTATACGTCAATGTCAAAATAAGCCAGATAAGGGACACGGTATTGCAAAACCATGTGATCGTGCACGTTGACGTAGATAAGAGGTCCAAAGTAAAAATTTATGAAATTTTCATTTCAGGAAGTAATGAGATTCCGAACAACAAACTGAAGAAAAAGCTGAAGAAAACAGGTGAATTGATACGGTTTACGCTGTTTAATGAACTTGCCAATCAGTTTTTCACACTTACACCTAAAAAGTTCGGCGAGTTTTTCGATTCCACACGTAACGTATCTGGTAAGGATATGAAGGCATTTCTGCATCGAACGGTAAGACTTAACGTATTTAAAGGATCAAAGTATGTAAAATCCCAGCTCGATGAAGATTTGAAGAACCTTATTAATTACTATAACAGTAAAGGATATCGCGACGCCCGGATTATTTCTGATACCATTATCAAACGTGATGAGAGTACGCTGATTTTGAGGATCGATTTGGAAGAAGGCCATAAGTACTATTTCAGAAACATACTTTGGACAGGTAACTATGTATACAATGATCTTACACTCAACGATGCACTCGGAATAAAGAAAGGCGATATATACGACAAGGAAATGCTTGAAAAAAAGCTGAATTTCAACCCTCAGGGAACAGATATTTCAGGGCTGTATCTTGACAACGGTTACCTGTTTTTCAGGATCGACCCGATTGAGTGGGTTGACGGGGATTCTATAGATATTGAAATGCGGATTTTTGAAGGATCTCAGGCTACCATACGAAAAGTGATCATTAACGGTAACGACCGCACCAATGACCATGTGATACTGAGGGAATTACGCACGATACCCGGGCAAAAATTCAGCAGGCAAAACCTGATCCGTGATAATCAGCAACTGGCTCAGATGGGATACTTCGATCCTGAACAAATCGACATTAAACCTTTGCCGAACCCACAGGACGGCACGGTGGATATGATTTATAACCTGGTAGAAAGGCCAAGTGACCAGGTTGAGCTTTCAGGTGGATGGGGCGGTTTTTATGGGTTTGTTGGTACCCTTGGCCTTACTTTTAACAACTTTTCGTTGCGAAACATACCTCATTTTGATAAATGGAGACCGTTACCCGTCGGCGACGGCCAGAAACTTTCAATCAGAATGCAGGCCAACGGCAGGGCATTTCAAAATTATTCCCTAACATTTGTGGAACCTTGGCTTGGAGGGAAAAAACCCAATTCCTTTTCAATCAGTCTGAATCGTTCACTGCAACGAGATTTTGATCCATTTACGAATGAAACACGAGGAACACTGACGGTTGACGCCATAACCTTAGGTATTGGTAAAAGGTTAAACTGGCCCGATAATTATTTTACACTGAGCGAATCGGTGTCTTTTACCGTATATGGTTTTCAAAACTGGACATTTAACGCGCTCGGTTTTCCCGATGGCAATGCACGAAGTATTACATTTAATACCACAATCGCCCGGAGCAGTGTGGATAACCCCATGTACCCCCGGACGGGATCGCTCGTACAACTTTCACTTATACTGACACCCCCGTATTCGCTCTGGAATAATCTGGATTATGAAAACGCCAGCAACTCGGTGCGATTTGAATTCGTTGAATATCACAAATGGATGCTTGACTTTAAGCACTATGTATCCATTACTAAAAACCTTGTACTTGAGTCGCGTGCCCATTTCGGTTTTATCGGTGCTTATAGTGCTCAAGCGCCCGTGGGTCCATTTGAACGCTTTTTCCTTGGAGGCAACGGATTGGCGGGAGGTATCAATTCCTGGTTGCTGGGTACAGATATAATCGGACTGCGCGGATATGATGATAATGTATTGACACCTCCAAATTTCAAGCAGATCGCCACCCCGATTACCCAAGGAATAATTGAAGGAGGTACGATCTACAATAAATTCTCCTTCGAACTCCGGTATCCGATCACCTCCGGCCAGGCTGCCACTATTTATGTGCTTGGATTTGCTGAAGCTGGAAACAACTGGAACAATTGGGTAGATTTCGATCCGTTCAATTTGTACCGATCTGCAGGATTCGGTGCCCGCATTTTTATGCCTGCATTTGGCCTTATCGGAATAAACTGGGCCTACGGGTTTGATACCGTACCCGGAAGAAATAATGTCAGTGGTTCGCAATTTCATTTTACTATCGGCCAACAGCTCAGATAATGAAATTTACTTTTTTGGTATCTTTTTTGTTTGTAATTATTTGTATTTCATCTTTTGCACAGAAATTTGGCTATGTGGATACAGATTATATACTCAATCGTATGCCAGAATATAAGGAAGCACAGGCAGAAATAGACAAATTGTCTGTAGCCTGGGTGCAAGAGATTCAGGAAATGAATAAAGAGATAGATGCCATGTACAGCGAACTTCAGGCGCAGGAGGTTCTTCTAACGAAGGATATGAAAGATGAAAGATATAAGGCAATACGCAAGAAGGAAAATAATGTAAAGGAATATCAAAAAAAAATATTTGGATTTGATGGCCTTTTCTTCCTTAAAAAGAAAGAATTGATAAAGCCAGTTCAGGATAAAGTTTTTGAATCTGTTGAAAAGGTTTGCAAGGAACACCGGCTTGCCATATTGTTTGACAAAGCGGGTGAATTAGTAATGATTTATACAGATCCTATACATGATTATACGGATTATGTGTTGGATGAACTGGATTTGGGAGATCCAAATGATAAAATCAACTAAGTGAGTAAAATCAATTACGATTAAATATAAAAGAAAGAAACAATGATGAAAATAGTTTCAGGTATGTTCGGCATCTTAATAATGATGGTCGGCATTAATGTTGCGAAAGCACAGCAAAAGATAGGGCATGTGGATATACAGTATATATTGACAACTTTGCCGGAGTACAAGGAAGTGGAATCTCAGCTTAAAACGCTTGAAACACAGCTTTTAAAGCAAAGTCAGGCTAAAGAACAGGAATTTCAGGAAAAGTATCAGGATTACCTGCAAACAAGTCAAAATATGGCCGAAGTTGTACGTCAGGACAAAGAAAAAGAACTTACCCAGCTTCAGCAAAGTTTTCAAGAATTTCAGCAAAACGCTCAGACTTCACTGCAGCAGAAAAGTACTGAATTACTCAATCCATTGTACAAAAAAATTGGTGATGCCATTGAACATGTGGCGTTGGAAAAAGGGTATTCGCATATCCTTAATGTAGGTGTGGCTCAACTTGATATCGTCATTTACGGCGACGAAAAATTTGATGTTTCTAATCTGGTATTAAAAAACCTGGGCATTGACCCCTCAGCTAACTAGATTCTGATACGATAAACGTCTTTCAGGCGTGAAATATCGTATGCAAAGCCCGGAATCTACAACTGATCCGAAATTACGATCCAGGCGTGATATCTCTGTGCAGTAAATAATATTTATGAGAGGCTGTTTCAAAAAAGAGCCACCATTCTGAACAAAGTTGTTCGCTACACCTTCGCGCATCGCCGATAGCAAGCCTTTAGCAACCGATTATAGCCTCTTCGGTGAAGCAAGAACTGAGATCGGATTGCCGCAAGCAACGACAGTCCGGAAGAATCCACATTTTCAGCACAAGTTGATAGCTGGAAATTAATAAATTTCTACAATGACTACTGTATTTTAATTAGCTGGATATGAGTGTTATACATATTTTAATTATTTAATTAAATTTAGTTTATTTAAAAATAAATTGTATTTGTATTAGTCGGCTGCAAGCCCAACTTGAGCAAACCTCAACCTGGATTCTGCGTAGTCTCGCCAAATGGGATTTTTTTCCGATGATGTTTGTCAAGTCCACATAAGATTATTTTACTTCAAAGAGATGTGGTATCTCGCCTACTTACCGAAGCCAAGCGTCCGGCAAAGGCAGGGAAGACCTTGGGGAATTCAAGATCTTTTGGTTATTTTTCCATCGACTGTGATAAGTAAAAAATAAAAATATCGAATAACTGAATTGAAGACTTCAATACATGTCATTCTTACTTTGTGCGTCACTTTTTGTTGCCTTTTTACTCATGATGATGTTTTTTTGATCTTTCAAGACAACCCTCATTTATTTTTAGGATTATGATTAGACCGCAAGCGTTGACTAGTAGAGATTGTATTCGAATCGTAGCTCCTGCAGGAGTGTTGAAAGCGGGCGACCTTGATAATGCGGTAAATATCCTTCAACAATGGGGCCTGAAAGTTGAAACGGGAAATCATGTTTTCGACTCCTCCGGTTTTTTATCATCGTCTGATAGCGGGCGTTTAGCAGACTTTCAGAATGCCCTGGATGACGATATAGTTAGAGCTATATTTTGTGCACGCGGAGGATTTGGGACAGGAAAAATTCTGGATAAAATAGATTTCAACAACTTTCTTGAGAATCCTAAATGGATCATCGGATTCAGTGACATAACACTTTTACACCTGAAACTTCATTCAATTGGTGTTATGAGTATCCATGGCATTGTAGCGCGTCAGATGGGAAGTACGGTAGATGACGCATCTACAGAAAGCCTGAGAAAAATATTGTTCGGCAGAGAAAACATTATTTACCGTATCGGGCCCTCCTATCTAAATAAAACAGGAAATGTGCGCGCACTAATTGTTGGAGGTAACCTGACCTTACTATGTAATAACATAGGTACATCCTCCGATATTTCCTTTGATGGAAAAATATTATTTGTAGAAGATACAAACGAGTCATTTTACGCAATTGACAGGAACTTTAATCAACTCGCCCGGAGCGGCAAACTTGATGATATTGCAGGGTTGATTGCAGGTGAGTTTACTGGTTCGAAAGACACTGTACCGCCTTATGGTAAGACGGTTTATGAAATCTTACTAGAATATACAGCAGCAGGTAATTACCCGGTTTGTTTTGGTTTTCCTGTCGGCCATGGGCATCGTAATCTATCCATTCCATTTTCTGCAGATTGCATCCTTGATGTGAAAACAAGCGGTATTCGGATTGAATTTATGATAGGCTGAACTGAATTGGGCAGACGAAAGGAATATGGCCTCCTCGGTTGTAGGTCTGCCAGCTGTCTTGTCCGGCCTTTATCTGGCGTGGAATTCATATTTTCCTTAGTCTCTATGGTGCAATTCTTAGTATTGGAAATATCCCAGGCCAGACCTGGGCTCTATAATCACGCAGTCGCAAATTGCATTAGTAGCGATAGTGTTCGGGTTGGTTGAATACTAAATTCCTCCGGATTCACTCCAGAGGTTTCGAAGTAATCTGATGCGATGGGATAAAAATAAATGGACACAGGGTCTCACCAGGATCTTGCCAGGCATTACCCAACCTTTTCAAGCAGTGTCCGGAATGCAACATGCTTGTTCCTATACCGATCCAGATGCTCCTTCACCAATGCAGGCGCAAAGTCATTCAGATACTTTTCAACTTTTTCCAACGAATCTGAAATATACTGGATCGAATAGGAAGAACCATCTCCCTCGTGAGACAACACTTTGTACATATCATACCGCTGAAACATGCCTGTCGCCATCACTTTCGGAATATGGACCTCTATCATCCACTCCTGCCACTCCTGCTCAATGTCAGAATCAATACCTACAGTTACATTATAGAGGATCACATCGCGGTTTTGTTTCCCGACACCAAACTATATCAAAGTATTAATATTTTACAGTGATTAAGTTTTTAATTTCCTCTTCGCCGCCTCATGCGTTCGCGTTGTTCCTCCTTCATCTTTTCGTACTCCTTCTGATCAGTAGTGAATATCTCTTTCAGATTTTTATCACGGGATTCATTGATGGGTACAATCTTCAATCGCGTAGCCTCCCTGTCTTCTGCAGCCTTTTCAAACACCTTAGCCATGCTTTCGGAAGCCTCTAGATTTATGGTTTCCACTTGTTTCATCTGGTCGCTGGTAAGATTCAGCCGTTCTTTCATTTCATCCGAAGACCTTTTTGCCTGCACTTTTGCATCAAACTGCCTTCTACCGCCGGGACCCTGTTGCCCATAGGTGATTACTGCCAGCAACAATGCTACCAACAGCATTAGAATTGATTTGTTCATAATTTATCACTTTAAGAGTTAACCATTAATTAAAAACCTACTGTAACTGTAACTGAAACCGCAATGCAACAATGGGAAAGTACATTCATGATCATCAACAGATCTCTGACCGTAAAATCATCCGGATCACCGGGTCCTGCTTGCTATTTTTAAAGTAAAAAATCCGGCACATGGATAACGCGCCGGATTCATCAATCTGACATAATTTAAACTAAACCATAAACATAATTTGCATTATCAATTCTGTGATTTCCCTTCAAAATATTTCCTGTCACCATGCCTGCCTCTTCTGCCATTGCTCTTCATGAATTTCCCTCTCCCAAACCGGTCACCGTTGCCGGCTCTGCTGTCGAATATGATACGTTGATCATCAGTAAGCAATTTTCGCACTTCCTGATGATTTGCCGCCTTCTCCTTCTTCAAACTTGCCTGCAATATGGAATTTTCGTCGATCAGTTTATCAATTGCTTTCATATCTACAGGATCAGCGGTTGAAATCGTCTTCAATTTAGCCCAGTTTTCTGCTATCTGGTTGCGTATTGGTAATGCTTCTTTCATCAGTCCGAGGCGTAGTTCCTTTATCTTCTCCTTTTGCTCATCGGTAAGATCCGGAAGGCCCTGCATCATAATTTCGCCCTTATTGAAATGGTGAGACCGGTTAATCATACTATGGCCGTCGCGTTGTGCAAATGCAAATACTACCATTATGGGTGTAAGCGCAAGTAATACAATTGTTAATTTTTTTACTGTATTGTTCATAATTCTAAAATTTAAAAGTTACCTAATTAGTTTTCTATTTATGGATGAAAGTCGGTTCGATCATATTCAATGTCGATCCGCTACGTCTTCCGAATCCTTTCTCTTTATGCTTATGACTTTTAATCATTTCAAAATAAATCTCAAGCTGATCCTTGTCCAATATTTTTCTTATTTCCTGATTTAGGTTTACAATCTGTTGTCGAATTTTGGCATCGGTCCGAATGATCTCACCGTTTATTCCTTCGATTTTTTCCATATTAAGTTGTCGTTCAGTTAAGGCATTGTTTAGCTTGTCTCTACTCTCCGACATCTGTCTATACAATTTCATCATCCGGGTCCTTTTTTCTACCCTGATAGATGTAAAATGCATTGACTGTTCAGGTGTAAGATTAAACAGTTCAACAAAACGCTTTTTAAAATCACCTCTTGCCCCGCTACCTCTGAAATCAGGTCCATCGAAATGGGATATTTCTCCTTTTTTGAAAAACCTGGTGTTAGCTGCAATAGTTACAAGCGCTGATATGTTCACTATAATGAGTATGATCAGACCAAATGCCCATAACCTGCTGCTTTTGCTTTTATTACTTTTCATTACTTTCTAAATTCATTCCTAATAAATGAGAGTCATCCAATTCATAATTACTGATCATGAATTCATTCGTAAAGGAGTCAGCTTCTGACACAGGGGTATAACCCACCTGGTTTCCGAGTAACACGCCAAGTACGATTGCAAAAGAAGCAAGTGCTGTATACGACGCCCACTTCACTTCTTCAAATACCGGTTTAGGTTGTTTTCTTTCTTCCATCCTGTGCTTCAGCTTGGCCAGAAAGAACGGATTTGCAGGAATTTCTGAGCTGTCAAAAACTTCTGCATAATCATTGCAATAATCAAGGTAGGCTCTGTATGCAGACGGATACTGTTTCAATTGCATTTCGAGCTCAGATTTTCGTACGCTGTCGGATTCGCTGCTGATAAGTTCATTAATGATTTCTCTGATATTGCTTTGACTCATATTTGTTTTGTCTTTTGGTATTTAGACACACCTTCGTTTTAAAACTTGTGTTTTGTTGAAAATTTTTTCATATCGTGAATGTTATGTTTGCACTCTATTCATCCTGCCTATACAAAAAAACCTTTCCAGGCACACTGGAGTTAGAAAAGGTAAGAAATCAAGGCTATTGATAGCACGGGAAGCAAACTCCTCTGCATATTGCGCATGCTATGGAAAAAGGAAGAGTCTTGTTTTTCTAAAAAAGTACTTCCAATTCAAAATAATTCTTCAATTTGAATCGATCTTTATGTTAAATCATTCAAAAGGAAAATCAACATTAATCGGTTACCATAAAATCGGCTCGGATGGGCGACGAAAAACTGATAATAAAACTGATGAAAGGCGATTCATCTGCCTTCGATGAGGTGGTCACAACCTATCAGTCGATGGTAATAAACGTGTGTTATGGATTCAGCGGTAACAGAGAAGACGCCGAAGACATTGCCCAGGATGTATTTATCAAGATATGGGAAAAGATCCATTCATTTAAAAACGAAGCCTCTTTGAAAACCTGGATTTACAGGATTGCCGTCAATGCGAGCCTTAATTTTATCCGAAAGCAAAAATTCCATGCTCTTCTTGAAAACCTGGACAAGGCTTTTTTATTTGTAATGGAAGGGCATGATCCCGAAGAAGAAACCAGGTTAAAAGAACAAAAAAACAGGGTCAGAAAAGCGATCGGGTTACTGCCGAAAAATCAGCGGATTGCTATTACTCTGCAGCATATGAACGATCTTTCTTACTATGAAATTGCCGAAATCATGGAAACTTCGGTTTCTTCAATAGAATCGCTAATTTTTCGCGCGAAAAAAAACCTTCGCAAAAAGCTCTATAAGTATTACTTTTCCGGTCAATGAAAATACACCGCATGAATTTTCGTCATCAGACATTTAATATATTAATGATTATGGTGATCTGGGTTATCACCATGATATTACTGTTTTTTAACGGGAATTATGACGTAGATTATGTGATTACAGGCGTATCTCAAATCAATTATTTTGAAGACTCCCCCGATGTGTTGCTTTTATATATATTTGGTGGTGTAATTTTTGGCATTTCCAACGGTTTAAGTTCCAGTTTGCCTGACCTTAACATCAGCCCGAAACATGGATAAATATTCTTCATATAATAATCGTGATCTCAGTTGGTTGTCGTTCAATGGGAGAGTCCTTGAAGAGGCAGCCGATAGATCACTCCCGCTTTATGAGCAAATAAAATTTCTGGCCATTTACTCCTCGAATCTTGATGAGTTTTACCGTGTAAGGGTTGCCAGATTGAAAAGTTTCAAAGCGCTAAACAAGAAAAAAATCAACAAAGAACTAAATATAGACCCTGACAATAATCTTGAAGAAATAAAAGTGCGTGTTCACCGGCAGCTTGAATTTTTTGGCACTATCTTGACAGAAAATATCCTTCCCGGACTTCGGGAACATAATATCGTGCTGGCGTACCATAAAGATGAAATCCCTGAAGAAGCCGGCCAGTTAATATCTTCTTATTTCAAGAGCAGAGTACTTTCTTATTTGCAACCTGTGATTCTGCAGCCAGGTGAAAAGGCGTTTCTGGCCAACCGGGCTCTTTATCTTATGCTTAAACTTACTTCGGTCGAATCGGGAGATTTTTATTACGCATACGTAAATATTCCCGTTCCTCCACTCAACCGTTTTTTTTACTACCAACAGCGTGAAACCTCGTACTTTATTTTTCTCGATGACATCATCCGGCTAAATCTTTCTTTCATCTTTCCAGGGTATAATATTTCGGATGGATTCTGTGTGAAACTGAACCGCGACGCTGATCTTCAGATCGATGATGAATTTTCCGGTGACCTTGTTGAAAAAATTAAAATGCGGTTAAAGAAAAGAAATGTGGGTGCTCCTTCCAGGTTGCTGTATGACAGCAACCTGCCTTTTGACATGCTGAATGTGATGATGGAAGCCACCGAAACCGAGGATGAAGACCTTGTACCCGGAGGCAGGTACCATAATCTGCATGATTTGTTTACACTGCCTAATCCGAAAGATCCTGAATTTGCCATACAGCCCTGGGCGGCAATAAGAAAACCTTTATTAGACAAAAGTATGTCCATTTTCAATGAAATTGACAAGCAGGATATTCTTTTTCACTTTCCATATCACTCCTACGATTATGTACTAAGGTTTTTTAATGAAGCAGCTGTTAATCCGAACGTACAGGAGATCAAAGTCACCTTTTACAGAGTAGCCTCTGATTCATTTATTGTGAATGCCCTGATAAGCGCAGCGCGTAATGGCAAAAAAGTAAAAGCATTTATTGAAGTTAAAGCCCGGTTTGATGAAGAAAATAATTTACGCTGGGCCAATAAAATGAAAGAAGCCGGCGTGAAGATCACCTACAGCATACCCGGACTGAAAGTGCATGCCAAAGTGGCTCTGGTACATAAAACGGATGAAAACGGCAATTTAAAATCGTATGCCTATCTCGGAACTGGAAATTTTAATGAGAAAACAGCAGGTATTTATGCCGATCACGGCCTTCTTACAACTCACGAAGAACTAACCAAAGAAATTGATACCGTATTCAAATACCTGTACAGGCGAAAACCCATTGAAAATTTAAACCTGTTGCTGGTTAGTCAGTTTAATATGACGGACAGGTTTAACGCCCTGATTGACCGGGAAATCGGAAATGCAAAAAAGGGTAAAAAGGCAGATATCCTCATCAAATTAAACAATATAGAAGACAAAAAGATGATTGACAGGCTTTATGAAGCAGCACTGTCAGGAGTTAACATCAGGCTGATCATCAGGGGAATATGCTGTTTGAAACCGGGTATAAAACCACTTGGGAGCAAAATTAAGGCGATCAGGCTAGTTGATAGATACCTGGAACACTCCCGAATCTTTATTTTTCACAATGGAGGTAACCCTGAAGTTTATATGGGCTCAGCCGACTGGATGCAACGCAATCTTTATCACCGAATAGAAGTGATCTTTCCGATACTTGACAAGAACCTGAAAAAGGAATTAATCATCTATATCGCTTTCCAATTGCATGACAATACTAAAGCGAGAATCCTGGATGAAGATCTGAACAACATTGTGATCCTGAACAAAAACGGCACCCGTGAAATCCGTGCGCAACGGCACTTTTACTTATGGTTGAAAAAGAAGGAGGAAACTGATAAGATAGTTACGTAACAGTAAACAACAATGGGTACATCTCCGCCAGTATAAACAAAATGATAGAAATGGTCAATCCAAACATAAAAACAGTATAGGATGAGCGTAGCAGCTTATACTTACGACCCAGCACAACACCCAGATAATATATATCCTTTATGAGTGAGCTGTACAGGTAATCCCCATCATTCATCATTTCTTTCATTCCCCATAAGTAATTATCGATGCCCATTCCATGGAAATTGCCAAAAAATAACAGATTTGTTTTCCTGTTTTTAATATCCTCATCGGTAAATTTTCCTGAAGATACATTAGGCCTTGTGGCTAATATTGCAAATACGATTGTAATCAGACATGTTGCAGTTAGGGCAATGGCTGGAATAAGCAAAAACGGATCTTCATCTAATTTTCTGAATAGTACGGTCAGTACAATGGATAGAATGATTGAATTAACTGATATCATTATATTGGCTTTATTGTCGGCCATACCGCTCAGGGTAAGGTGATTACGCGACGTGATCCTGAACATGGTTTCAACACCGCGGGTTGGCGGCTTGATCTCTTTTTCCTGATCCAGCTTGTTTTTTATCTTAACAAGTTCACTTTCCAGTTGGTCAACATACTTGTCAGAGTCCGATATCTTCTGTAATTTCTTAAGTTTCTTTATGTTTTTGCTCTTCTTTTTACTCAGTACGTATTTGCCATAATTAGTGAAATAGCTATGTTGATTTGCAAATTTCAGTGTTTCACTTACCCATTTATCTTTATCGATGGTCTTGCCATGAACAGCTTCCATTTCTTTTTTAAGCAGCTGAGACTTGTCCATAAACTGGTTTGTTGACAGGTGATACATATCGGCATCACACAACACTTCGCCAATAATGTCCTTCGGCCTTTGAGGCATTTTTGTAGCTTCAATGGTGTTTTCTATAATCTTAATTTTATCTTCAGGAAAGTTGTTGCTTTGAAGGAATTCTCTTGCAATCTGCCTGCTTTGCTTTTCATGGTCTGTACATCCTTTGGAATAGCCGGTATCATGAAGCCAGGCAGCCAGAATTACCAGCTCAACCTGATCGTCAGTCAACTCCGAGCGTTCCCCTATTACAATGGCCGCTTCTACAACCTCTTTAGTGTGATCAATACTATGATAATAGAAATCATCCGAATAATGATTCCCAAGGATTTTTTCGACGTATTTTCCTGTTTCAATTATTACATTTGAATCGATACGCATTAAATTGTCTTTTTTAATCCGCAAAATTAGGATATATATTAATACCTTGTGCAATTCAAAGTTAACCAATGTTTCATAAAATGCTTTTTTATGGCAAGATAATCGGTTTCAGCATTATTTTATTGCTTTATACGAGTTGTACTGATGCTGCAAAATCATACTATGAAAAAATGTATCCACCTGAAATGTACGTGCATTCCGGATATAAGCTGGATGCACCTGATCGTTCATTCAAGCTTCCTCACTTTTTGATTGAGATATCTGGATTAAGTTGTGTGAATGATACCCACTTAGTTGCCGTACAGGATGAAAAGGGGATTCTCTATGTGATAAACATTGAAAACGGCAATATCGAACGAGAATTAAAATTTGGGAAAAAAGGTGATTATGAAGACGTGGAGTTTGTTGACGGGAAGATCTACATATTAAAAAGTGATGGAAGTGTATTCCATTTCAAATATCCTGAAGCGTTTGTTGAAGAAATCAAGGTGGATAAAATAGAAACGCCCTTATTGAAGAAAAATGATGTCGAAGGACTGGGATATGATCCGATAAACCACACCCTCTTGTTTGCCTGCAAAGCCGACGGTTATCTGGGAGAAGATAAAAGAAAAGGAAGGTCGGTTTTTGCTTATGATCTGGAAGAAAAAAAATTTAATAAGAAACCTCTATATGTTATCAGTGTTAAAAAAATAAAGAAATTTGCATCGGAAAATAATATTGAACTTCCTAAGAAGGTGGAATTCAGGCCTTCTGCTATTGCCTTTCATCCATTAACCAATCATATTTATCTGCTTGCACATATCGGCAAATCATTAATAGTTCTAAACCGCGAAGGTGATATTGTGGAGTACTACCGGTTAAATCCTTCAATATTCAGACAACCTGAGGGAATTTGTTTTAGCTCCGACGGTACACTTTATATCTCAAATGAAGGACGAGGTAAACAGGCTAATATTTTAGTATTTTCTTACGCCAGATGATCTCCGTTTTTTTTAAAACCATTTTCCTTTTTCTTTGTTTTTCATTGGCTGTCGCTACCATTCTGGTGAGCCAGACATTACAACCCCGGTATTCGGTATTTCTAATCGGTGACGCCGGCGAACCCTCGATTATAAACTCACCTCAGATAAATCTTCTTAAATCCCAACTGCTACAAGCGGCGGGGAACAGCGCCGTCATATTTCTGGGAGACAATATTTATCCGAAAGGAATGCCTTCTTACGACGATTCGGAAAGACAAAAAGCGGAAAAAATCATTGTAGGGCAACTCAGTATTACCAAAAATACTGCCGGAAGGGTTTTTGTAATACCAGGGAACCACGACTGGGATAAGGGAAAAAAGGACGGAGTATATAATAATTATTTCCAGGAGGAATTTGTAGAAATTTACATGGACAGTGTAAATATTTACCTTCCTGACAAAGGTTGCCCGGGCCCTGTAGAAGTACCACTTACTGAATATTTGGTGCTTATAATTATTGATACTCAGTGGATTTTGCACCCCTGGGACAAACCACGGAAAGAACATGGATGCCAGGTACAAACGCCTTATGACGTGATAACCCTCACCGAGGATATTTTACGAAGAAATGAAGGTAAAAAGATAATTGTAGCATCGCATCATCCAATGTTCTCGTATGGCATTCACGGTGGTGTTACCACCCTGAAAAATCATCTTTTCCCTTTAACCGATATCAGCGACAATTTATACATACCTCTTCCGGTTGTCGGTTCCCTATATCCCTTTTACAGAAAATACGTTGGCAGTTTGCAAGATATTGCCAACCCGTTGTACAAAACCTTTCGTGACCAGTTGGTCGAACTTTTTGAGCGGTACCCTGACCTTATACATGTGGCCGGGCATGAACACAGCCTACAGTACAGTTACAAAGACAGTATTCATTATATCGTAAGTGGTGCCGGTTCAAAACATACGCATGTAAAACTTAAAGGGTATTCACAGTTTGTTAAAGAAACTATTGGGTTTGCCCGGCTCGACTATTACGATGACGGAAAAGTAGTGGTTTCTTACTGGGATGCAGATGGCAGCATGCTTTTTGAAAAGCTGTTGATGAAAAAAATATACAATCCACCTGTTTCGATTTCGGAATTTGTAAAAACCTCCCATTTTGAAGATAGTATGGTAAACACTGTAGCCAGTCGGCGATACATTGTGAAACCGTCAAAATACTGGCTGAAAGGTGAAAATTACCGGGAAGTGTGGGCAGCGCCGGTAAATGTGCCTGTATTTGACATCGGTAAGGTTAAAGGCGGATTGACTATATTGAAACGCGGTGGTGGCATGCAAACCAAATCACTCAGATTTGAAAATCCCGATGGCAAACAATACGTGATCAGATCGATCGAAAAATATGTTGAAAAAGCTATTCCTGAAATTTTCAGAGAGACCTTTGCAGCCGATCTTGTTCAAGATCAGATTTCTTCTTCCAATCCTTACGGTGCATTTGCCGTGCCCAAATTGGCGGAAGCGGCCGGTATATATCACACAAATCCCCAAATGTATTTTATACCCGATGACCCCAGGTTTGGCCCCTACCGCTACGATTTTGCAAACACCCTGGTGCTTTTTGAAGAAAGACCAGCTGGAAACCGCAAAGATATTGACAGTTTTGGGAATTCTAAAAAAATATATAATACGGCTGACTTACTGGAACAATTGTACAAAGATAATGACAACAATGTTGACCAACATTGGGTTTTAAAGTCACGCCTTTTCGATCTCTATATTGGCGACTGGGACCGCCACGATGACCAGTGGAGATGGGCAAGTTTTAATAATAAAAAGGGAAAGGGCAAATTATTCAGGCCTATTCCACGCGATCGTGACAACGCTTTTTTTGTAAGCGAGGGCCTTTTGATGAGCATAGTAAAGAGGAAATGGGCGATGCCGAAATTTCAGGGATTTGATTATGATCTGAAAAATCCTCCTGGATTTATGTTCAATGCCCGATATTTCGATCGTGATTTTCTAAGTGAAATGGATGCGGAAGACTGGCGCACTGCCATACACGACCTGCAACAAAACATGACAGATGAGGTAATTGAAGATGCAATCAGTACCTGGCAACAACCGGTATATATATTGGCAGGAGAGGAAGTAATATCCAAATTAAAGGTTAGAAGAGGCAAGCTTGAGGAATGGGCAATGGATTATTACAGCTTTCTTTCAGAAATTGTGAACGTACGGGGTTCTTTTAAGAAAGAATATTTTATAGTGGAACGGCTTGATGACCTTAAAACACGGGTGCGGGTTTTTAAAATGACTGATAAGAAAAAAAAGTCGAAGCTTATATATGACCGTACATTTATCCTTGGAGAAACAAAAGAAATAAGATTGTACGGGCTTAAGGGTAACGACGAATTCAGTATAAGTGGTAACGTGCATAAAGGAATAAAAATAAGAGTGATCGGAGGTCCGGGAAAAGATATTATCATAGACAGTAGCAGGGTAAAAGGATTATTAAAAAGAACAATTGTGTACGATACCCGTGAAGATACGGATCTGAGACTTGGTAAAGAAAGCAGAAACAAAACCTCAAATGATCCGTTAGTAAACCGCTATGCCCGCAATGATTTCAAGTACAATTTCACTGCGCCGCTGGTTTTGCTTAATTACAATGCGGATGATAAACTGTTTTTAGGTGGTGGTCTTGTTGCCACAACTCATGGATTTCGCAAAACTCCCTTTAAATCCAAGCATTTTTTACTTGGAAGCATCGCACCAGCTACTTCTTCATTTTCCTTCACCTACCGCAGCACGTATACCGATGTTATTAGAAACCTTGATCTGCAAATAAACCTGAGTGCGCTGTCGCCAAATTATACGTCAAACTTTTTCGGTCTTGGAAATAATTCTGTATTTGACCAGAAAATTGCCGAAAATAAAAATATTCAAACTTCCATTAAATACTACCGGGTACGATTTCAATTATTTTCTACTGAATTACTACTGTCAAAACAGCTTGGAACTAAAGCAAATATGCACTTCGGGGTGGACTGGCAAGCATTCAAAACTGTGGACGACTACGATGGCGAAGACCGTTTTATCCTGGATTATGCGGGATCCATTAACGATTTTTCCATTTTTAATTTGAAAACATATCAAGGTCTCGTATTTCAAATGGACATGGATACCCGCGACAATTCAATAATTCCGGAAAGAGGCATGGTTTGGAACCTGGATCTACGGGGTTATGTTGGCCTGAACAATGCTTCCAATGACTTCACACGTTTCCAGTCCGGGGCTTCTTTTTATTACACGTTCCGGCTTCCTTCCAAACTCACCCTGGCAGCTCATATTGAAGGAGGCCATAATTTTGGTACATACGAATACTATCAGGGTCAGATACTCAGTGGTCCGTTGCATCTAAGAGGATACTGGAAAACACGCTTTATAGGCGACAGCCGTGCATTCAGTAACCTGGAAGTCAGATACCATCTGGCGAGGATCAGAAGCAGGGTGGTACCAATGAAAGTGGGATTGACCGGATTTTATGATATTGGCCGTGTTTGGTTGGAAGGTGAGAATTCAACTACCTGGCACAGAGGTTATGGGGGAGGATTATGGTTAGCTCCTTTTTATACCACCGTTGTAGCCTTTGAATTAGCCGGATCAGTAGAGGGAACCCGTTTTTATATCAGGCTTGGTTTCCTGTTCTGAAATTTGTAAATAAGGGTTTAGTATTGTTTGGAAGATTTTAAAGTACAACAATCATAGACGGATATATTTATAAAATGTTTATCCATATATTATTCACTTTTTTTAGAATAAAATAGTTAGCTTGCGTCCCCTTTATATTCGTTAATATCAACCGACTATGATTCGATGACCTGATGATTTTACTGGGTTATTTTTTTGCATTAATTATTTCATTTTACCTGCTGGCGGAAGTAAGCGACAGGTTTTTCGTACCCTCGCTTGACAAAATCGCCGAACGATTCAATATGTCTCATGATATGGCAGGTGCTACATTAATGGCAATCGGATCAAGCGCGCCCGAACTTTTCGTAGCCATTATTTCACTTGCGTTACCAGGCAATCACGGTATCATAGGTATCGGTACCATTGTCGGGTCGGCGTTGTTTAATTTACTGGTGATAGTCGGGGCTTCCGCAGTTGTGCGTGCTGCCACGCTGTCCTGGCAGCCAATTGTACGTGATATGTCGTTTTATACCATATCAATTGCTGCATTATTCTTCGTATTGAGGGATGGATTTGTTACAAAGTATGAAGCAGGATTAATGATCTTGTTTTATGTTGTTTATGTAATTGCAGTTGTCAAATGGAGAAAGATATTCCCATATGTAGATCAGGACCAGATCGATGAAGAAGAACCTGCCGAAGTGGAATTGAAAACGGGGTGGAAAAGAATACTTATTCCTCTTGATATGTTTCTCGAAAAGTTGTTTCCTCCTGCCCGATATTATTTTGCCATGTTCGCCCTCTCCATTATCTTTATTGCCATATTATGCTGGGTACTAGTTGAAAGTGCGATTGGCGTTTCCAGAATCATTCATATCCCTGAACTTATAATTGCACTCACCGTGTTGGCAGTGGGTACATCTGTACCCGATATGATTTCTTCTGTGATTGTAGCTAAACAAGGCCGCGGTGGTATGGCTGTAAGCAATGCAGTTGGATCAAATATTTTTGACATACTTATTGGTCTGGGGTTGCCCTGGCTGGTCTATATCATTTATACAGGTGGCGTACTGGTTGGAGAATCTGAAAAAGGCCTTGATAGATCAATTATTTTTCTTTTGGGGTCAGTAATAGTTGTATTTTTCACCTTTTGGATTAGAAAGTGGAAAGTAGGCCCCGGAATGGGATACTTCTTCATCTTTGCCTATCTCTTTTACCTAATCTGGGAGCTTATGGATGTTTATCTCATCTAAGCAAACAGGAACAATATATTCCTGTAATTATTCACAATTATTAGTTGTATATATTTAGATTAGCTGATTCTTCAATATCAGGTTTGATGCACAGAATTAAACTATTTTTATTTTTTTTGACAACATCAGTGTTTTCGTATGCACAATCTGATGAAGTAGTCATACGTGATATTTATAACGAAGCGCTGACAAATGGGCGTAGTTATGATGTTCTTGCATATTTAAGTAACCAGATTGGAGGCAGGCTCTCAGGATCTCCGCAGGCGGCAGCGGCTGTTGAATATACCCGTCAAGTCATGCTTGATTTTGGTTTCGACACAGTTTTTCTGCAACCCATTATGGTACCTCGCTGGGTTCGAGGAGAAGTAGAAAAAGCAAAAATCATCAACAGTAAAAAAATCGGATCTGTTGAAGTAAATATTTGTGCCTTAGGCAACTCCATTGGAACTGACATGGGCGGAATTTCTGCTCCGGTTATCGAAGTGCATAATTTCGAGGAACTGGCCGATCTGGAAGAATCAGAGGTAAAAGGAAAAATAGTGTTTTTTAACCGCCCGCTAGACCCCACCCTGATAAATACCTTTCGGGCCTATGGCGGTGCGGTAAACCAGCGTGGCGGCGGACCCGTTATGGCGGCAAAACTAGGGGCTATAGGTGTAGTTGTCAGATCAATGACATTGTCTCTGGATGACATACCCCACACCGGGGCTACACGCTACCAGGACGGTGTGCCTAAAATACCTGCTGTTGCCATTTCCACTAACGACGCCAATATGCTCAGCAGCCTTCTTAAAGATGACCCCGGTTTGAGGTTCTACTTCGAAACACACTGCAAAATGATGCCAGATGTGCTTTCATATAATGTAGTAGGAGAAATTACAGGAAGTAAAAAACCGGATGAATACATCTTGGTCGGTGGCCATCTTGATTCATGGGACATTGGCGACGGTGCACACGATGACGGGGCCGGTTGTGTACAGGCAATTGAAGTATTACGGATATTTAAAGCGCTGGAAATAACACCGGTTCATTCCATACGGGCCGTAATGTTTATGAATGAAGAAAACGGCCTTAGGGGCGGAACCAGGTATGCGGAACTCGCTAAAAAGAATAACGAAAAACACATCGCTGGAATTGAATCTGACCGTGGTGGTTTTACCCCACGTGGGTTTACAATTAGCGCTGAAGACGAAACACTCGACAAAATCATGTCCTGGAAAAACCTTTTTACACCTTACGAAGCTGACAACTTTCTCAAGGGAGGCGGGGGTGCCGACATTGGGCCTTTGCGGGCACAGGGAACGGTTCTGATAGGCCTTTATACGGATTCACAGCGGTATTTTGATTACCATCATACCGCGATTGATACGTTTGATAAAGTGAATAAGAGAGAACTTGAAATGGGTGCGGCATCCATGGCAGCGCTTATTTATCTAATTGACCACTATGGCCTTTAGAAAATTAATTGATCCTGATTACCTCATTATCAGGAATTTAATTTTATTTTAGGAAAATTTTAAATTTCAAATAATATGAACACAATAGCAATATGTTTGAAACGAGGAAGTCTGCATCTCGCTATATGCTGTGCGCTGTTGCTAGTATCCTGTGGTAAAGAAAGTGAAAAGCAGGCGCTGCTACCTCCAACGATCCAAGTAATTGAAGTTATTCAAAAGGATGTTCCGATATACCAGGAATTCGTTGGCCAGGCATACGGGTTGCTTGACATACCCATTCGGGCCAGGGTAGAAGGATTTCTTGAGGGAATCTATTTTGATGAAGGCCATGGGGTTAAAAAGGGACAATTGCTTTATACCATTGATTCACAACCCTTTCAGGCAGAGGTAGCAGCCCAGAAAAGTAAACTTGCAGAAGCCAAAACCATTCTTGTAAATGCACAAAACGAATTGGCAAGGTACCAACCATTGGCAGATATAAATGCGGTGAGTAAAAGCGATCTTGACGCAGCACAGGCGTCTAA
This sequence comes from Bacteroidota bacterium, assembly GCA_022571715.1. GTDB lineage: Bacteria > Bacteroidota > Bacteroidia > Cytophagales > Cyclobacteriaceae > SZUA-230. The sequence continues at coordinate 52,619 of JACZXH010000015.1, forward strand.
AGATGCAGCTGAGTCCGGTGTAAGTGCTGCTGAAGCTAACCTCGAATTAGCATTGATTAATATGAGCTATACAAAAATCAAATCACCTATAAACGGACTTATCGGAAAAACAGAAGCCCGGGTAGGGGAGTTTGTAGGCCAATCGCCGAACCCGGTTATCTTAAATACGGTTTCGCGAATTGATCATATGCGTGTGCAGTTTTTCTTAACGGAATCACAGTATATTACCCTGGCAAGATATTACCTGCAGGAGCAAAGCATACCGGCTGAAAAGGTTCGAAGTCTTGAGCTAATATTGTCAGATGGATCATTGTATAGTGAAAAAGGGAAAGTGGATTTTCTTGACCGTAATGTAGATCCCGCCACAGGCTCAATGATGGTCCAGGCAAGTTTCTCAAACCCAAACAATATATTGCGTCCGGGAATGTACGCTAAAGTGAAAGTAGAAATGGAACTAATTGAAGGGGCTTTACTCGTTCCTCAGCGATGTGTGATGGAATTACAGGGACAATACTCCGTGTATGTTGTAAATGACAACAATACCGTACAATCGCGCCAGGTTGTTGTTTCTGAAAAAATCGGAGATCTCTGGCTTATCAAAGAAGGTTTGAATGCAGGCAATAAAGTGGTGATTGACGGGCTACAAAAAGTGAGATCCGGTGTTGTAATCACACCTGATCTAATTGAATTTACGAGTGAATCCAACTAATTAGCGCTGAGTTATGTCTGATAATAAAGGAAACTTTTTCGTTCACAGACCTATTGTGGCCATGGTCATTGCCATACTGATTGTCATTGTTGGTGGCGTGTCTATGATAGGCTTGCCAATAGAGCAATATCCAAACCTTACGCCACCCATTGTTCAGGTTCGAGGCACATATACGGGCGCCAGTGCTATCAGTGTTGAAGAATCAGTGGCTACACCCCTGGAACAGCAGATCAATGGGGTGGACAATATGATCTACATGAAATCAACCAATGCCAATGACGGCACCATGGTAATTGATATTTCATTTGAAGTTGGCACAAATCCGGATATGAATACCGTACTGTCACAAAACAGGGTTTCGGCTGCAACCGCAAAATTACCCGAATCGGTTAAAAAACTAGGTGTTACCACAGAAAAGTCATTACCCAATATTCTGATGCTGATCTCCCTGACATCGGACGGCCGATACGATCAGGATTTTTTAGGTAATTACGCATTAATAAATATTAAAGACCAGTTGGCACGTATCAAAGGCATAGGCCGTGTAAATGTACTTGGGGCGTCTGATTATTCCATGCGAATTTGGGTAAAACCAGACCGCCTTGCACATATGGGGCTTACGATACCTGAAATTCAGAACGCCATAAATGAGCAGAATATCATAGTGCCAGGTGGAAAATTCGGAGCAGAACCTGCTCCGCCGGGTACTGAATTTACCTATACTGTAAGGCTTCCCGAAAGGTTCAGCAGCCCGGAAGCATTTGGCGAAATTGTAGTCAGAACACAGCCGGACGGGTCCCAAGTAAAACTTCGTGACATCGCATCCATCAACCTGGGAGTGGAAACC
>JACZXH010000080.1 GCA_022571715.1 Bacteroidota bacterium
GCAACTTGCCCTGAGTTTCGAAGGGGTAAATAAGTGCTACGCGATGCAGGCAGGACGAGAACTCCGGGTTATGGTAGATGCTGATAATGTCACGGATGACCGCGCTGAAATGCTTTCTTTTGAAATTTCACGCAAAATTGAAAAAGAAATGCAGTATCCGGGTCAGATCAAAATAACGGTAATTCGTGAAAAACGATCAGTAGCGTTCGCAAAATAACTTTATGCTTCAGCCAGTTTTACCCTGAGATAGAGGCCGGTGACAAACGAAGCAGCTGCCCCCATCAAAAATCCGGAAAGAAGACTAATGGGTATGGTCCACATAATGGGGGTGTTTTCAGTAATAGTACTAGTGCCTATAAATGAAATGGACAAGCCTATCCCCCATCCGACAATGGTATAAACTATCCATTTCCAACTATCCGTAAAGTGTTTTTTTAATTCTATCCATTGCGTAATACCCAGAATTCCAGCCAGCACAACCAGCATGGAGATGGCAACCAGAACAGATACAAAGGATATATTCGTAAAATACTTTTCACTTAAAAGAGGGCCTACCAAGGTACCAATCCCCCAGGCTATGGCGCCACCTGTTCCGGTTAAAATCGTCCATCTTAATTTTGAAACCAAAGGAAATGCTTTGAGCAATGGTACTGCCTGGATTATACCCAGGATGCAACCTTCAACAAATCCCGCAACAACCATTATCAGAACGAGCAACCACGGGCTCTGATTGAGCATAATATCTTCGTAACCCAAAACAGAGGCGATAAAAAATCCCGAAAGGGCAGCGAATCCAAACCCAAGTAACTCACCAAAAGAGGAATACAATACCCACTGAATAAGAAATTCATTCCTTTTCATTGCTTAAATATATATACTTTTCAATCTACATGAATTAGCATATTGTTTTCTGAGTACCATATGTAAAACCCTATCCTGCAGAGGTGTGACATTCAACGAGGATTTGATTGCAGGAGACCAGTCCAATAACTCTCGTAAGTATTTAATTTTAAAGATTATACAGCGTTTTAGGAGCGTTAGATAAACATAATATAAGCCCGTTTATCAACTATTTCACCTTGTGATTATAATACCTAGAACTAATAGTTTATAAACCCTATGCTAAATACAAGCGCAGTTACCTGTTTTTTGATAATACTGCATCCAGTTCACTAACCACACGTTCGGCGTTAGATCTGTCGAATGGCAGAGGAGGCTTTATCTTCAGCACATTATTATGCGGGCCATCGGTACTTAACAGGATTTGTTTATCCTTCATTGCTTCAATTACCTGTTTCGCCAAAGATGTTGCAGGTGATTTTTCGTCGTCTTCAATGAGCTCAACACCAATAAATAACCCGTATCCACGTACATCTCCGATTACAGGATACCGTTGTTGCAGTTCCTGAAGCATATTTCTAAATGCTTCACCTGTTTTGAGTGCATGATCCTGCAGGTCTTCGTCTTCAATTACCTCCAGCACGGCTTTTCCAATAACACATGAAACCGGATTTCCCCCGAAGGAACTGAAGAATTCCATTCCGGTGTTAAATCTGTCAGCAATTTCTGCAGTAGTAACTACTGCTGCAATGGGATGCCCGTTGCCCATCGGCTTACCAATCACCACCATATCCGGAATCACATCCTGCAATTCGAACCCCCAGAAAGCATTGCCTGTTCTTCCAAACCCAACCTGAATTTCATCTGCAATACATAGTCCTCCGGCTTTACGGACGCTTGCATAAATATTTTTCAGATAACCCACCGGTAATACAACCTGACCCCCACATCCAATAATTGATTCACAATAAAATGCCCCGAGGCCTTCATTCTTATTTTTAATTTGTTGGATGACGATATCCACTTCTTTTGCGTACTTCCGGCCAGCCTCCGGATCATTATACAGGTATTTGCCCCTGTAACCATCCGGGATTTCTAGTTTATAAATATGGTCCGGTCTGACATTGCTTCCAATTCCTTTATGCTTATACGGACTTGCTTCGATTCCTGCCAGTGTATTTCCGTGGTAAGCATGATTCACCACAATCATATTCCTTTGACCCGTTACTTCTCTTACGATTCGTTGAGCAAGGTCTCCGGCCTCACTTCCGGAATTTACAAAATACACTACATTCAAAGGTTCCGGAAATTTGCCGGCAAGCATCATGGCATAGTTACCAAGTTCGTCATACAAATACCTTGTATTGGTATTCAATGTAGCCATTTGCCTGCAGGCAGCCTCTACAATGCCAGGATGATTGTGACCTACATGGCAAATGTTATTCACACAATCCAGGTAGGTTTTGCCATCAAATGAATACATGTATTGAAATGCTGCCTTCACCATTTGAATTGGTTTATTATAACTGATGTTTAGTGACGGGGTTACATATGATTTTCTCATCGCCATAATTTCTTTCGGATTACCAGAATGGCGCCTCTTATATCCACAGGCATCTCTCACAACATCGGTAAAATGCTTCGGGTTGATCTCAATCAATTTATGTAACAGATTCACTGCGGGCTTTTCTGAAATAACCAGGTATTCATTCTCTGGCTGCTGTGATCGGTTCAACGCTGAGTGGGCGATTATTACTGCAAGCCGTGTTCCAATGAGATAATAAAGAATGTCCAGTTCTTTTTCTTCAAGTGGAAGCTCATCATGATACCCTGTCACTACGTTTTTTACCCAATCCATCGGATTGTCCATACCCATTAAGGCATAGGAAAGGGCTATGGCAAGTTCATTAACTAGCGGAGAGTAAACACTGTCTCCGAAGTCAATAAGTCCTGAAATCTTGTTTTCCTGTACCAGGAGATTATAATCATTCGCATCGGCGTGTATTATTCCTTTTCTGAGACGGGGCAAAACAGGCGCTATAAAAATTTCGAATTGCTGAAAGAAATATTGCGCAATTCTGCAATTAACCGGATCGATAATGTACTTAATCAATGGTCTGGACAGCGATGCATTTTGCAGATCCCACTCATAATACCGGTCATTTAGCAATCTTGGTTCAACTTTGAGTAGGATTTTATTCATTTTACCAAGTACTGCACCCAGGTCGGTATATAGCTCCCTGGAACGGGTGCATTTCGCAAAAAGTTCGCCTTCCAGCCAGGTAAAAACCCTCAGAACAAATTCCTTGTCATCAATCCTTACTATTTCATAGTAATTCCCATTACAAGATTTTACCGGATAAGGAAAAGGAGCATTTTCATAGTTGCGGTGCAATTCTTCAAGAATATGAACCTGCGAAACATGGAAATCAACCATATGGATACCTTCCGTAAGTTTTACAACGTATGATTTTCCCTCATCGCACATGAGTCTGAAATTAATATCCACATAACCAACCAATGCTTCCAGTTTCCCTGATATCCCAAAATTTAACTTAACGAGGCGAAGAAGTTTCCAAGAATCCAATGTTCCCATAAATTTGTACCGATATGATTTCCTAAATCGAATTAACAAAAAAAGCAGGTAAAAACCTGCTCAATAATATAAAAGGTGCAGTTCTGAATACGGTTTTATCGGCTGAGCTCCCTGGCCATTGATATACCGATATTGGCAGGGGATTCAACTACCGTGATGCCACACTCACGCATGATCTTCATTTTTGCTTCAGCTGTATCATCCGCACCACCAATAATTGCTCCTGCATGGCCCATTCTTCTTCCCGGAGGTGCCGTTTGACCAGCTATGAAACCAACCACGGGTTTTGGATTTCCCTGATCACGGATCCATCGGGCAGCTTCCGCTTCAAAGTTCCCACCTATTTCACCAATCATTACGATGGCGTCCGTTTCAGGATCATTCATCAGCAACTCAATAGCCTGCCGGGTTGACGTTCCGATTATCGGGTCGCCACCGATTCCAATAGCAGTGGAAATACCCAGGCCGGCTTTCACCACCTGATCTGCAGCTTCGTACGTAAGCGTACCCGACTTGGAAACGACCCCGACCTTACCGGGTTTAAATACAAATCCCGGCATGATTCCAACTTTTGCTTCACCTGGAGTAATCACCCCAGGACAATTAGGTCCTACCAACACGCAGTCAAACGATTTCAGATATTCTTTCGCTATCATCATATCTTTGATTGGTATGCCCTCAGTAATAGTTATGACCACTTTTATTCCGGCCTGTGCAGCTTCCATAATGGCATCGGCAGCAAATGCAGGTGGTACAAATATAATTGATACATTGGCATCGGCAATCTCAACGGCCTCTTTTACCGTATTGAATACCGGCCGGTCAAGATGTGTCTGACCTCCTTTGCCCGGAGTGACCCCACCAACAATATTTGTTCCATACTCAATCATCTGGGAAGCATGAAATGAGCCTTCAGAGCCAGTAAATCCCTGTACAATCACCCTGGAATCTTTATTTACCAATACACTCATAGAATGGTTTATTTATTTCTTTAGAAGTGTCACAAATTTATAATAAAACAATCCATAACCAAATTGTTTATCCACGCAAAAGATTTTGAAAAATAAACCCATACGTATTTTCAAACAAAAAGTTATTACGTACATCTCCGGTCATATACCGTTCGAATTTGAACTATGTGTTCATTAATCTTGACACGATCTGACTTGATTAATGTATTTGACAGTTAAAATTCCAAATTGGTATGAGGTTTGCTTATTGATATATATAAGTAAACATAAATAACTCATAATATGACGGGCTGATTATTTAACGATTAAAAGAAATAGCTAAGCAACGCTTCGAATGGTTAGTTATGTTAGGTTAGGTTAAAGAAGGGAACAGGAAGACAAACGGTCTTCCTGTTGCTTTTTATGATATAATTAATATCCAGATTCCCTAACTTTCCGCCATGAATACCTTTAGGCTAAGACTTCACGAGATCATTTTCGAAGCAGACACCCCTGCAGGAAAAGCATTTGACGTAGCGCTTCTCATCTCAATCATTCTAAGTGTAACGGCGGTGATGCTGGAAAGTATAAATGCAATAAACATAAAATACAGCGGTTTTCTTCAATATATCGAATGGTTCTTCACCATTATATTTACAGTTGAATACATTGCCAGAATATATTCTACAAAAAAGCCTTTGAGTTACATCATGAGCTTTTATGGATTTGTAGATTTCTTAAGTATCATTCCGACCTATCTGAGCCTTTTTTTTGTGGGAAGTCATACACTGGCTGTAATCCGTACCATCAGGCTGCTACGTGTATTCCGGATTTTCAAACTTGCCCAATTTATCGGAGAAGGCAAGCACCTGGTCGCAGCATTAAAAGCAAGCCGACCCAAAATCATTGTATTTGTTTTAGGTGTGATGTCACTGGTGGTGATTACCGGAACGCTGATGTATATGATTGAAACAGAAGAAAGTGGGTTTACAAGTATCCCGAAAGGTATTTATTGGGCAATTGTAACGCTTACTACCGTGGGTTATGGTGACATAGCTCCTCAAACAGTCATAGGTCAGATACTTGCATCTTTCGTAATGTTAATGGGCTACGCCATCATTGCTGTTCCTACCGGTATTGTTACTGTAGAACTGTCCAAAGCGGGTAAATCGAGTACAAATACACACGTTTGTTCTAACTGTAGCGTTGCCGAGCACGATGATGATGCAAAATTTTGCAAAAAGTGTGGATATGAACTTTAACGTATTATTAGGCTCATATAATATGATCTGATCTGCCAAAGAAGCCCATCTGCCAACCGGCAAGTTACTCACCCGCTATAACTATGTATATTTTATTTTATTTATTGCTCGTTTATTTTGGATATAAATATTGAGCGCCAGTTGTACAAACAATCTAACCTCGGCAACAGAATTCACAGAATTCGGATTACATATGATAACTACCGATATTCCATGCTAATACATGCCTGCTACATACTCCTCATATCCATTATACTTCAGCGTGGGCCTCCAGTCACCATCGGGTAACATGCGCTCTCTTGCCTGTGACCACCGTGGATGCGGCACCTCCGGATCAATGTTTGAATAAAATCCATACTCATTTGGGGCAACCTTGTGCCAAAATGTTTCAGGTTCGTAACCGATAAATTCAATCTTTACAATTGATTTTGTATTCTTATACCCGTATTTCCAGGGTACAATCAACCGCATGGGTGCACCATTTTGCTTGGGGAGCGGTTTTCCAAAAATTCCTGTCACCATCAATGCTAATTCATTCATTGCTTCATCCATTCGTAGCCCTTCAAAATAAGGCCAGGAGTACCAGGGCTGATTTTTTACACCAATCATCTGCTCCTTATCAGCAAACGATAGCATGCGCACGTATTTTGCTTTTGATGTTGGATTGAAATAGCTTATAAGTTTCGCAAGCGGAATCCCGGTCCAGGGTACAGCCATCGCCCATCGTTCCACACAACGAAAACGGTAAGTTCGCTCTTCCTGCCCAAATTTCTTAATTATGTCTTCCAGGTAAAATGTTCCCGTATTTAATGCATATCCGCTTACTTCAAATTTCCATTCACGGTTATCAAATTTGTCAACATACTTGTAAGCATTGTAGATGTTAGAATCAGACGGATGTATAAATTCATAAAAGTTGTTATTATGGGTTGCAGAATATTCATCTGTTATTTCACGATCAAGAACATATTTATTGTTCCGTTTTGAAGGAAAAAATTTTTCGATTCCATCAAAAGTGAATTTATTATCAATTTCCTGTTGTATTTCCTGATCCGCAGAGTTTCCTGAAACACATGCCGAAAGCAAAGTCGGACTTGCAAGTATAGCCCCCGAAAGCATGCCAAGATTTTTGAGAATCTTTCTTCTGTCAAGGTAATACTTTTCGTCTATAGGCTTTAGTTTATCCCAGGGTTTAGGCTTATGTATATAAAACATACTACAATGTAAGAATTCTGTCCGGAATGGATACCATTGCATGCCTTGAAATACAGACATTTTTTTACCATTAGCTTTTGATGACGGTTCATTCGATTAAAATCTCCTGCAATCCTTCGTGCAATTTAATCGTTTTGTTATTCCACACAATTGTTCCGGATAATCCCGGAGGTAATACGATGCTGCCTCGTAATCCGCGATTCGTTGTTTTAGCCAAATCAACCTTGAGGGTGCCCTGTGGATGTGGTATTGTTACCCGTATATAGTCCAGGTTTCCCAAAGCAGGTTCAATGATTACCTTCTTGAAACCGGGAGCGGATGGCGTAATTCCAGCCACCAGCGCCAGAAGATCATAATTCGGGGAGGCGCTCCATGCATGGCAATCTGACCGTGTAGGGTCAGGTTTTTCAGCAAAAGTTGTCAAGCCATTATTCAGCATGGTATACCAGGGCTCCAGTAATTCGAAATACCGGTCAGCCATACCGGCCTTTTTAATTGCCCTGAACATATAGAATTTGAAATAGAAAGTTGCCTGAATAAGTGAAGAATCGGTAATGGTACGGTTAAGCACATCCTGCTGATTCTCAGCAGATATCGTATTTGTAAGTACGGCCATGATGTTGGCATGCTGGCTGAACATATTCTTTCCGGGGGTATCCGCTATCAACTGCTTTTGATCATCCCAACACAAATCATAAACCGATTTTTTGATTTTTTCGGACAATCTGGAATAATGATCTGCACGTTCTTTATTTTCAAATGCCCTGAACATCAATGCTGCATAATCGAGTGCGTATACATATTGAAGGGTAAGAATGGATGAATTGCCCTCCCGGGCGCCCTTAGGTACTCCGCCGTTTCCAATGTTTTCATCCCAGGGCCATTCATCAACCCAATCCACAAAATTCCACCATTCCAGCGGGCCAAGCATATATTGATTATTCAGTCGGTTTTCAAACCAGGTTAAGACTGATTGCACTCCGGGTAAAAGCCCTGAAACAAATTTTTCATCCGGGCGATGCATCCAGAAATCATAAACCATATCGACCCAAAACAAGGAATATGGCGGAATGATTTGCATTTTATATGCCGGATACCGGCTTTGGGTTAATCCTTCTGCAGTCCTTGAATCATTAAATGCCGTAAGCGATTTTCGCATCAGCCGGTCATCACCTGCTACATACAATGAAATCAGTGCTTGTATGCGCGTATCACCTACATATTGTAATTGCTCATAGTAGGGGCAGTCATAGTACGTTTCTCCCGCACAAAGTCGGGCTGTTCTCCACCCTGTTTGCCAGATAGCTTTTAGCATCGACTCATTACTTTCAAATGTAGCCAGCTCTTTAAATGGATATGCCGTAAACAATCCATAAAAATCATGGATGATCAACGGATCGTTATCCGTATCAAAACTTATCATTACGTATCGGTATGTCCGGAACCACAAAGGTTTGAAAAGCCTGTTTGCAGAACCATCAGGATAAAAAATATCTGAATTCCCCCGAAACAGTTTTCCATCAACTTCATTCCGGTTTCCTTTTCCAGAACCTTCACCTTCAAATAAAGATTCAGCATACGAAATTCTGATTTTACTGCCGCGCCCACCACTTACCCGGATTTCAGGATAAGCCGTTGTTAAATGGGCCTGATCGAGCAGTATTGAACCTTTTGTATGCGGAGATATTTCCACCTGATCATCCCCGTTCAGAAATTGTGCCGAGACGGATACCCCGCTTGTTTTGCGGACTTTTGCAAGCCTTACAACTGTGTGCTCCATGAGAGGAATAGTTCTTGGTACCATCATCCATTTCCCATCGGTGCCGAAGCCTCTCAGTTTAGCCCTCTCAATATGTCTTACACTGTCCCATGCCTCATCATCAAAATCTGCTTGTTCCCAGCCCCATGGATATTTTATGCCTTCGATAATTACACCCGGTCCAACAACAAAATAAGCTTTTAGCTTATTGATGGATTGTATTTCAGGAGAATACGATTCATTTTTATAAACCAGCCAGGTTGAATTTGTATTCACCAAATCATGTTCGGGCAAATCAGCCTGCAGCATAAATCCTGTTTGAAACGTAAATTGTGCTACGGGACGATGTTCCCCGAAATTCCAGACCTCTGCAGCCAAAACATTTTTACCCTTTTTCAAAAATGAAGCTATATCAATTGTCTCAAACCGCCAGTGCTCTACATCTCCACGTGAAGGTCCCATACAAACTGCTTTCCCGTTAACAAACAACCTGTAGCGATTGTCGCCAGAAACATGCACAACAAAGTGAGAGGGAACCTCCTCTAACTGAATATTTTTCCTGAAATGAAATACCCCATATTCATACGAAGAAGCAGTTGGGTGTGACACCCACGATGCCGGCCATATCTCATTTTTAAGCCTTACATTAAGTACATCAAGGTTTTCCTGCGCATAACCAGTGTAATGGATTATCAATAGTAATAACAGAATGCAGTTCTTACCGCTGATTACCAACCTCAGTATTCTCTTGAAATCTGTATCTTTCATTTGCTTGATTTCCTTATTCTTACAGCCATCGCAAACATGTCAGACTGTTTTACCGGTGTAAACAATCCGGTAAACCGCACCTTTTACGGAATCTGATATATACAACGATCCATCGGGACCCACCGCCAGCCCAACCGGCCGATGCAATGCATCACGGGGAGATACTACATTTTCAGGGCCTTCAAAACCATCCGCAAATACTTCCCATTCTCCTGAAGGCATATCGCCTTCAAATGGTACAAATACAACATTATATCCTTGTTGTCTGTGATCCGGTTCCCTGTTCCATGACCCATGAAAGGCAATAAATGCACCATGCCGGTATTTATCAGGAAACTGATCACCAGTATAAAACAAGAGGTCATTGGGTGCATAATGACCCGGGAATGCCATGATCGGTCCTTCCTTGTCAGCACATCTCCCCTGCTTTTCGCCATCACCTCCGAATTCAGGGTTGAGCACCTTTTTTCCTTTTAGCTGATCATAGAAGCAATATGGCCATCCAAAATCCGAGCCACTATTTACAAGAAAAAATTCTTCAGCGGGTACCTCCTCGGTATATATTTCTGGCCACCAGTTGTGCATCATATCCCGGCCATGCTGTACTACATATAAATGATTACTTACCTGATTCCAGCTTATGGCCACACAATTGCGTAAGCCAGTGGCATACCTGGTCCCGTCATCCACCTGGGTTTGTCCCATTTTTTCGGCGTCAAATTGCCATATGCCTCCCTGTCGTTCCAAAAGAGGGCAGGGATCCATGCCAGAAGATTCTTTGTTACGGTCTTTTTCCTGACATGCATTGGAAGGAGCACCAATATTTACATACATTTTACCTGTTTCATCAAAAGTAAAGGGTTTCACGGCATGCTGCGTCTGATTGATAAACCCAGTCACAATAGTCTCCGGTTCACTGTCAGGAACCAATTGATCAGGATTAAGTTTATACCGATGAACCGAGGTATCGGATGAAAAATAAAGATATCCGTTGTAAATTTCCATACCGGTACCCTGGAAGTCGCCAAAATATACTTTTTCATCTGCTATACCATCACCGTCGGTATCCCGTAAAGCAACAAGCCCACCCTTGTCTGTTCGTCTTCGAAGGTTTATATAAATATCCCCATTGTCATTTACGGCAATATGCCGGGCCCTGCCGGTAGTATCGGTAACAAGTACCGCCTGAAATCCTTCCGGTAACGTAAGCCCGGAATTATCGGTTGCAAAAGCAAGTTGTTGAATAAAATCATTCTTATCAATTGTACACTGGATAAACAATGCTAACAAGACAAATAGGCAGGGTATCTTTTTCATAAGGAATATTGTTTCACCAAATTTAGTTAAAAAATAAAAAAGGTCAGACTCCTGCCTGACCTTTTGATCTAACTCGGTTAAAATAATTCTAGTTCGTAATTTCTGCTTTTCCGGAGCCTGTACCAACGTGAATCTTAATATCCGTTGAACCGATGCCAACCGTCTTCTTAATTATGGTTTGACTTCCATGCTTTTCTTCTTCCACTTTGTCAAATTCAAATGGAGCTGCAATGCGACCATTTCTCTTGTTGGCTTGCATTGTCACTACTCCATTGATTTCATTGTTATTAAAATCAAGAACAGCGTCTCCCGATCCACTGTTTACACTTATGTCATAATCTAAAGAAGAGCCTAATGTTACACTTGTATCTCCTGATCCTGAATTAAAACCACTCTTCCCTGCAATGGTAATATCATTTGCAGTTATATCTCCACTTCCGGTATTAATACTAAAATCAGCATTAGAATTCACGATCCTTATATCCCCTGATCCGGTATTTATTTTGACATTACCTTTTCCAGAAGTTATCCAAACATCTCCCGAACCTGTATTTACAGAAATTTCACCATCCTGGGTATTGATTTCCACATCGCCCGATCCAGTATTGATGGTCACATCCCCGCTTGTATCCGATAAATCCATATCACCGGAACCTGAATTAGTTTTTATCTCCAGTTTCAGGTTACCGATAGTGAGGTCCCCTGAACCTGAATTAACGGTTACTTCTAATCCGTCGGGGATTGTGATTGTCCATTTACTCCAACCGCTGTGGTTCTGTCCTTCAAATTTTTCCTTAATAATAAGCTTCGATCCTTTTTGTTCAATTTGTGGCTTGAATTCATCGTTATCGTAGGTGTATTGAAGTTCCACCCTGATGGTGGGTGTAGCACCTTTTTTAAGCGTACAGTCACCGGAAGCCAGATTAATTGACATTTTATTAACTCCTTCGAAGGATTTTGAAATTTTTTCCTGTGCTTTAGCAACAAATACAAATAGCAGGGCCAGTAGTGTAATTAGGTAGATTTTCATGATCATTATTATTTAGTTTTAAAAAGACTATTTCGTCATATAAAAGATGCACCAAAGTCAAATTTTTATTGCTTGCTCACATGTAAGCGTTTCCACAAGATTTTTTCGAACGGTTTTTATTGATTGATTGCTAATTTTTATGAATGGAACAAGGAGAATAAAAAAAACATGATGCAATATCTGCAGATGATCTATATAATTATATGGTACAGTAAAACATCATTTTAATAATTACTGGTTTCTGCTAATTATTGTTTAAATTAAAACCACGGAACATTATTATCTGATTTGAAGTAAAAATATCAAAATAATACCTAACCTTTCCACACTATGAAAACCAGGAATAAAAAATCACGTCGTTCATTTATCAAAAAAATTGCCGGCTCGGCTGTAGCCGTATCTGGTTTAACCACACTCGCCGTGAAGGCAGAAAAACCATGGCCGGAACTAATCGAAGTGAAAAAGTACTCGGCAAATGATAAAGTAAGGGTTGCAGCCATCGGTATGGGTATCATGGGATTTAATAATTGCTATACCACCATTCAGGTACCCGGCGTTGAACTCGTTGCCGTTTGCGACCTTTACAATGGTCATTTTAAACGGGCTAAAGATGATTTTGGTGATCATCTGTTCACTACACGAGATTATAAAGAAATTCTTGCCAAAGACGATATAGACGCTGTAATTATCGCAACCCCCGACCATTGGCATGATCACATCTCGATTGAAGCAATGAAAAGTGGTAAGGCTGTGTACTGCGAAAAACCTATGGTGCATCACATCGAAGAAGGAAGAGCTGTAATCGATACGGAGAAGAAAACCGGAATGGTCTTTCAGGTAGGCAGTCAGCGTGTAAGCTCCATTGTGTATCATAAAGCTGCCGAAATCTATAAATCTGGGGCAATCGGCCAGCTTGTTCTGGTTGAAACCAATAATGACCGTCAATCTGCACTCGGTGCATGGCAATACTCGATTCCTCCGGATGCCTCACCCAATACGATTGACTGGGACAGGTTTATCGGCGATGCTCCTGGTCATTCGTTTGATCCGGTACGGTTTTTCCGCTGGCGGAATTACCAGGACTACGGTACAGGTGTAGCAGGCGACCTGTTTGTTCATTTGTTTTCAGGATTGCATGTAGTGCTTAACTCACTTGGCCCTGATAGAATATTTGCTACCGGTGGATTGCGCTATTGGAAAGACGGGCGCGACGTGCCCGATGTGATGCTGGCTGTGGTGGATTATCCGGAAACATCAAGTCATCCTGCTTTTAACCTTCAAATCCGGGTTAATTTTGTAGATGGAGGTGGAGGTGGATCACTGCTTAAACTGGTAGGCGCCGAGGGCACAATGGTTATTAGAGGAAATTCGATATTTGTAACAAAAAATAAAATGCCCGATGCACCCGGATACGGTGGATGGGATACATACAATACATTTCCTGAAGCTGTTCAGCTTGGTTTCCGGAAACAATATGAATCAAAATATTCTGAAAAGAGGGCAGCAATGCTTGAACCGGAGGAGTTGGTTTACTCAGCACCGAAAGGATATACTTCAGAACTGGATCATCATTCTAATTTTTATAATGCGATACGCACCGGAACATCAGTGGTTGAAAATGCCGAATTTGGAATGCGCGCCTGCGGACCTCCACTGGCAACTAACCTGAGCTATTTTGAAAACAGAATTGTCCATTGGGACCCGGTGAAAATGAAAGTGAATTGAGGTAAAGAAATTTTATTGTCTTTAAATGGTACACTCCGGTGCAGCTAAACCATAGCCATATCCTCAGTCAGACCTGGTTTTCATTTACTTGTCGTAGTGATATTTTCAACAATATATCAAAATAGCTTTGTCTTCAACCGGATAAACTAATCTATGTTTTTGGCGTGTTCAGTTACTGCCTGGCGGCAGTATTGAGGTTTTTTTAGCCCTATAACAAGGTCATAAGAAAGGGAACTCGTTGCAGGATTTTATCAAATAATACCAGGGTGGCGCAAAGAAGAAAACGGGAGCTATGAATGCAATTTGTGGTTACCTGGCTAAGTATATCAATCACAGCATAGCCACAGTGATTGCATCTGGAAAAATATTTCCAAAAACAATGAATTGTAAGGAATAGTACATGAATTTTGTCATTCATGCATGATTTTTAATGCATTATTCCCGCGTTCTGACTGACTTACGTATTTTTTGTAATAGATTCGGGTTGTAAAATGATTATTTTAACGAAACATTAACCCAAAAATTACAATGAGCGGGGACCGCCAGGAATATGATGATCTGAATGAAGAAATGAAAGGAAAGCTGACGGAAGAGCTGACTGACGACTTAATCAGGCTTCGTAAGGCCAAACACAACCTGACGTCGCTGATGGAAAATATGGAGGGCCGTATAATTCCAGGTAAGGACACACATAATTTTATGATAGAAACCATTCGTACTCAGCTTGAAGTGTCTCTCGACAACCTTGACAATGCTATTTTCCAGACGAATGATATCCTTTCTCAGATTTCCGGTTGATCAGATAGGATAGATGGATGGCTGAAACTGAATCAGACACAGCCTACATTTACACAAATAGACCGGATTAAAAATCCGTTTTTATCTCTTACCGAACCCAATTAACGCTTCCATCCGTCACCTGACCACCACTTTAAAAGTCTTTTTAGAATTGCGGTAAGCCACTCGCACATAGTAGGTGCCTGCACCGTAAATTTGTACATCAAATGAAATTACGTTATACCCCGGAATAGTTTCAGTTACTGTTTGCAGGAAAAAAGTATCGCCTTTGGAGTCAATCCATGCAATATGGATGTCATCTTTTTCGGGAATAATAATCCCTATAGATATCCGATCGTCCGCGGGGTTTGGAAATGGTGTTACGAATACAGGTTCCGCATCAAGGTTTATACATGCCCGGTCATTTGCAGGATCGGTATCGGGATAATTGTCCGACGAACTCAAAAGTTCAATGCAAATAAACGGCACTTTGTTTTGCACTTCTTCCGATAATTCGAAATTGAGGGTGTAGTTGGTTTTTTGCAACGCATACAATACATCGTTAAACGGCTCTGTCAGCTCCACGTCTGTACCAATATTGATCCTGAACTCCAGATTTGTTTCATCCAGTGTGATACTTCCATTGTTTTGCATATCCACAATCAGCTGCACCCTGCCGGCATTATCCGGTTTAGGAATGATCTGGTTAAGTTGTACCTCCATCACCGGTTCTACTACTCTAATCTCCTGAAATATGGTATCACTGCATCCGGCATCATTGAAGGTGACAAGGTTAACATTATATTCTCCTGGCTGGTCAAATGTATAAACCGGATGTAAATCAGTACTCTGAAGTGTGTCTTTATCAAAGCTCCATCGGTACTGCGATGCTTCGGTGGAAGTGTTGGTAAACTGCACCTCCAGCGGATAGGCGCCAAAAGAAGTGTTAGTTTCAAAATCAGCACTAGGCAGACTGTTTATCGTAATTATTTCAGATATAGATCTTACACAATTATTGGAAGTGGTAATTTTGAGTGTGACCAGGTAATCTCCTGAATTATCCGGAACAATAGTTACCGCCGAATCCAATAAAACAACCTGATCACCGATGATCCATTCCCACTCAGCCACCGGATCATTGAACGTCTGCGAAGTATCAAAAAAGGTAACCGGGCCGTCTTCACAGGCCTGTGTAAATCCGAACGAAGCCACTGGAGGAGTATTTACTGGAACCATACCCTGAAATGTTGACAAACAGAAATTCGTGGCCGTAACAGTCAGCGACACCACATATTCTCCGGATGCTGGAAACGTGTAAACTGGATTTTGTTCGGCAAATACTTGACCGTCAATGACCCATATATGACTTAGTATGGGATTCGCTTCAGAATCTGACGACATATCGGTAAACTGAGTAGGTTCGCCGAGGCAGGATTTATCCACGCTAAACAATGCCTGAGGTGACTCCAGCACTTCCACGAAATGTGTTACCGAAGCCGTACAGCCAAAATTGCTGGTTGCTGTCAAACGTACTTCGTACATGCCTGTGGAGGCAAATACATGTGTTGGATCTTTTTCGGTTGAAGTATTGACATTTGCGCTATCCGGATCACCGAAATCCCACTCCCAGGAAGTGATGTTGGAATCATCCACCTCCGATTGGTCGAAGAAAAAGGTTTCCGTATTGTCACATGCCAACTCATTAAAAAACTCCGCCACCGGGTTGGAATGGTTGAAAACGGTTTGAGTTAAAGATGTGCGGCATCCCAGATCGTTGGTAGTCGTA
>JACZXH010000081.1 GCA_022571715.1 Bacteroidota bacterium
AAAATCGCTGCATGGCTTTCACATGACTGTTTGCATCTTGTAACTCCATTTCGTAAACTGCATTCAGGGCTCCCAGGTTCTTGGTTACATTCTTCACCTGATCATGATACTCTTTGGTATCTTTTGATGCCGTTGCCATTTCTGACATAGCTGACATTGCTTCAGAGTAAGACTTATTCATATTTGTGAGCGACTGAGATGCTGTTCTCACATTCTTTGAGTAGTCTTCTGTAGCTGCAGCGGCATTTGAGAGACCAGACATGGCTTTTACATTGGTTGCAATATTTTGCATGCCCTTGCCGAGACTCTCAATCAACTCC
Organism: Bacteroidota bacterium; assembly: GCA_022571715.1. Lineage (GTDB taxonomy): Bacteria > Bacteroidota > Bacteroidia > Cytophagales > Cyclobacteriaceae > SZUA-230. The sequence continues at coordinate 321 of JACZXH010000081.1, forward strand.
GGCCCAATTTTAGCCTTTTCAAGCATATGATCCATCTTCTGAGAAACAGCATCACCAGGTCCTGCTGATTCGGCACCCTTAATTCTGGGTTTTGCCGCGCCGCCGCCAAAATCTTCATCTAATTCGGGATAAACTTTCGTCCAGTCCAATTCTTTATGCGGCGGTTCAAATGCACTTAGAAAGAATATGACTGCTTCCGTCGACAACCCGATACCAAGCATGGCCGATGCGCCCGGAAGGTGAAGAATTTTAAACATTGCCCCCATAATTACAACAGCGGCACCAATACCATAAATTTTCGGCATTATGGTGGTAAATAGAAGGTCTGCAAATCCGCCTTTTTTACTGCTCATTTTATTTTAGTTTTGGTTAGTTAATATTTACGACTTAAAATATACGCTATTTATTTTAAAATTAAAACTCTCGTCCGGAAGATCGACCTAAATGTGTCAAAGCACACCTGAATCCGATATAAGCCCTGGTAGAATCTTTATATTCAAAGGTTCTTGTTCCGGTTTCTAAAAAATATGCCACATCCTTCCAGCTACCTCCGCGAATCACTTTACGTGCGTTATAATTGGGGTCAAACATATGTTTGGAATCATATAAAGTTTCTCCCTGGTTTCTTGGGTCAGCTCTCGGATCGATATACTTTGGGTTGAGGTCCCAAACAGTTGCAACTGCAGCTTCATTGAAATCATCAAGCACCCATTCTGATACATTGCCTGACATGTCATAAATGCCGTAGTCGTTGGCAAAATAGGCCTGTTTGGGAGATGTGTAAGCAAACCCGTCGTCATAATAATTTCCTCTGCCAGGTTTAAAGTTGGCAAGCATACATCCTTTGGCATTTCTTATGTACGGATTACCCCATGGATACTTGGCAAGGTCTCTTCCGCCTCTTGCGGCATACTCCCACTCGGCTTCGGTAGGTAACCTGAAATTAGGCATTGGAAAATCATTCAGAATATTCACTCTGTAGTCATTCAGATAGGCCGTACGCCAGGCACAAAAAAAGTTTGCTGATTCCCAATCAACACCTACAACCGGATAATCATCAAAAGCCGGATGAGACCAATAAAATTCCATTAACGGATCACCGTAGTGATGTGCGAAGTCTTTTACAAAAACCATCGTATCCGGATAATACTTTTCCATAAACTCATCCAGGGAGATGGTCTCGACCGTAGCTTCTGCCACAATATTTCCTGGAAGAGAGGTGTTCCCGTCAACTGTAAAGTAATGAACAAACTGGCGGTATTCGTTATTGGTAATTTCGGTATCATCCATAAAGAAGCTACTCAATGTAACCTGCTTGTTGAAACTGATATTCGATGCGGGTACATCCTGATCGGCCTGACCCATATGAAAGGTTCCGGCTGGCACAGGTACCATACCATGCGGGATAACCATTTGCCATCCTTCCCGATTCGGAACGCCTACCAGGTTTCCTTCGTCGCCACCACCCCCACCGCCGAACAGGCCGCATCCGCCAACAAACATCACCGACATTATCAACAAGCCTGATAATAAACTGCTTTTGATTTCCACAGACTTCATCATATTTATTGCTTTACTATAATCTATAGTACAAGATTAACTAATGCTACTCGAATTTATTGTATAAAAACTAATGAGTAAGAAGTTTTTCTTTCTCAATTTCCAAGAAAAATGGAAAAAAATAAAATTTAAACAAAACTTTCACCGACCCAAATTGTAGAATTTATCCTAAAAAGCAAAATATTTTGGTAATTAATGCCTAAATCTTGGGGTTCGGATTATTTTTCGACCTCCAAAAGGGCTTACCGGCATGACATAACTCAACATTAGTTCATGCGATGTAGCCTGTTTAGCCTCCTGATTTTGAATTATATAATCAAAGGAATATCCAAATTTCATAGAATTATCCTTTAACATACTATAACCCAAAATTATGATAGCTGCTTCTGATTGACGAAAAGAAATACCTCCCCACATTTTTTCGTTATAGGTTACAATTGCTGAAATATCAAACGTATAGGTTTTGAAATCAGACTTAACCAGTACCGATGGTGACAATACCAGGTTGTATGAAATTGCATAATTATATCCTCCCAAGACATAAATGTTACTTTCAAGTGTATTTCGCAGATCATCAAGTCCGAAGTTGAATTGTGATTCAAGCAGGTGATTCACACTAATTCCGGCAAAGTACTTTTCTGCCCGGTAATACACTCCAACGGCGAGGTCCGGTTGAATCTGGGTCTCCCTGCCTTCACGTCGGTAAGGATCGTCAGGATCTGCCCACCGGTACTCATCAAAATTAATTGATTGTGAAATAATCCCAAATCTGACGCCCATGCTAAGTTTTGAATTCTTTACGTTTAAATGATATGCGTAGGTAGCCTGAACATCAAGTGAATTAAGCGGCCCCAGATTATCATTGGTAATACTTCCGCCGAATCCACTTTGAAATTTATATATAGGTGTAGAAAAATTTATTGTAGTAGTACGGGGAGCCCCTTTGGTGTCAAATGAAGATTTATAACCAGCCCACTGGGTTCTGTGTAAAAGGGTAAATTTAGGCGCACCTTCAACTCCGGCAAATCCAGGGTTGTAAAACATCTGATTGAACATATACTGGGTATATTGTGGGTCCTGCTGAGCCCTCAACCCTGAAACTATGCAGCTTGTAAATAATATAGCTAGTAAAGTTCTTCTCATTCCACAATATCAACAATGTATAAATATACAGCCTAACCTACAATCTCAACGCACTTCTTAATAGATTTTTAAACATAAGTCAGGTATTACGTAAATATTTTTTTGTGAATTCCGTTACTGCGTTAGTGTAAACGTAAATGTCAGGGACCTTGTTACCCCACTTTCAGAATCCGCACTTCTACCCGCCGGTTGAGCCGGTGAGTTTCCGGCGTATCTTCTTCGGAAATCGGGTGGGTGCCGCCAAATGCTTTTGTCTTGATCCGATCCGGATTAATTCCTTTGTTTACCAAATAGTTTTTAACGGAATTAACCCTGTCTTGTGACAACTTCATGTTAAGGTTAGCATTCCCCAGAATTTCAGTATGCCCCTCGAGTTGTATCTCCATATTGGGGTTTTCGTTAAGTCTTGCAACAAGGTTATCAAGCTCACCAAATGAAGCAGCAGTTATATCATATTTGCCAGCGTCAAAAATCAAATTGTGGAGTCTAAAAACATGATCCACGCCTCCTTGCCCAAGTGAAATATTCATGGTAATGTTTCTATCGTCACCCATGACCTGATTTACATCCAGCTCTTCGAAGTAAGAGAAAAAACCCTTCGAGTCAACTTTTATTGAATACTTGGAATTATCATGAAGATAAATAATGAATTCACCGTCATTATTAGAACTTATGGCTCCAATTTCACTTCCATATGGAAGTTTTTTGTATTCAACAATCGCTTTAAGTGGTTCTTTGCTATCTTCAGAAATAACCTTGCCGGATACAGTTACAATAGTATCTGGAGCCATACCGGTATTTGCCTGCACCATTATCGGCAATAAAATGATTAAGAAAACGATCAATATTTTATTCATAGCCCTAAGCTTTTAAAATCAGGATTTATTTTTCAACAATTTTAAACTCAACTCTCCTGTTTAGTTTTCTTCCTTCCCTGGTATCATTGGTAGCAACGGGTTTTGATTCGCCAAAATATGTAACTGTTATCCTTTCCGTACTTATCCCTGCAGCCAAAAAGTTCTTTTGCACCGATTGCGTACGCCGGTGTGACAAGTCAAGGTTGTACGCTTCAGGGCCGATAGCATCAGCATGGCCTGAAATTTCGATTTTGATGGTACTGTTTTCTTCTAGAAACGCTGATATACGCTCCAACTCAGGCTTGGATTCAGGTTTTAAAACATCCTTGTCAAAATCGAAGAATATGTTGTTCATTACAATAGTAACTTCAACTATTATCGGAACCAGTTTCAAGTCCTGGGTTATATTATCGTAATCTTTGTCAACGTCTCTGAGGTCAATATTTTCTGATATCCCTAGATAATTATCTGATTCTGCCCGGTATCCGTAAAGTTCGCCTACCGGCAACACGATCTCAAACTCACCTGTTTCCGGACTAGATTTTGTGATTCCGACCTGCAGGCCGTCGCTTAGACGCTCGTAAATTATTTTAGCTTCAATAGGTTCGCCTGTTTCCGAGTTTATTATTTTCCCTTTCACAATTACGATCTGTTCAGGCATAATGGTGAGCGGAAGTGAAACCCTATAAATATCAGCATCATTTTCATTCACTCCTCTCGAATAATAAGCATAGTTACCGATAGCCGGAATATAAAAAAACAGGTCTTCCTGATCCGTATTGATTTCCGGACCCATATTTTGTGGGTCAGACCAGTGCAACCATGTATCATCCAGCCTGGTGGTTACATATATGTCGTAACCGCCATACCCGGAGTACCCATTGGATGAGAAGTACAGTGTCTTGTCATCAGCAGCCAGAAACGGTGCACTTTCATTTGCAGCAGTATTTACATTTACCCCGATATTCATCGGTTCTGTCCATCTGCTGTCATCCATCAAAAAACTGATATAAATATCCCTGTCTCCCTTTGTGTCATCTCTTTCTACGGCAAGAAAAAGTACCTGACGATTGTTGGAAAGGAAATAATGGGCCTTTTCCGAATAATTATAATCATTGATTATTTCAAGGTTTTGCGGGGCACCCCAATCATCACCTTCTTTGGTAGCAATTGACACACCTGCTTCGAGCTTTCCATTATCTTTATATCTGTTACCCAGCAGCATGACCACGGTTGATCCGTCAGGTGTGAGCGCACTGATAAAGTTAGGCCCGGGGGTATTCAGGTTTTCGGCATTTACCGCTTCTTTCCATTCGCCGTTTTCGTCCAGTTCAGAATACCAAATGTCCTCAGGATCGTCCTCTCCACCAACATTACCCGGGTGATTCTGTCTGCTGAAATAAAGTGTTTTACCATCAGGAGCGAGCAGAGGTTTATACTCTTTATACGGACTGTTTACTTTTTCACTTAGCCGTTCGGTAGATAGTTCAGCGTTCAGGTTTTCAGGCAGGTTCACTTCCACTTCAAAAGGAATTGGAGAATCTGATACACCTACGGCATCGATGCTGTAAAATTCCGGAACAGCAGATCCGTCGAGCTCTATCTTTACAGAAGAAACACGGTAGGATGTCTGATCAAAGATAATGTTCAGCAGTCTTCCATTTAAAGGTATCTGGCCAGGCTGAATTTTACGTATCATGTGTTCCTGATCCTGTGAGTCATAGGCATATATTGCGGTTATCGCACTCGGACTGTAGGATTCTGCAACTATGATCTGGCTAATACGCATCGGATTTTCAAACCCTAATTTTAAAAACTCGGCTTTGTTGGATCGGTCTGGGGTCCAGGCATTCGGACTTTCGCCACCTACCGGCAACACATTTGGTTTACCCAATGCCTGGTCAGCAGAGTACTGAATGTCAGTCAATTCGGAAGAAAACTCAATAACCCGGCTTGCCCATTGAACATTTTGTGCTCTAACAAATCCGGAGAATAACAAACAAGCCAGTAGAAATCTAAAATTCATAAATTCAGAAAAAATGTTAGTAATATCGTGCCTTGATTTTTAAACCTACGTAAACATAAGTTAAAAAACATTTTATTTATATAAAAGTGCATACTAAGATAGGAAAACTACACTAAATTATAAAACTATTGTTCTTTTCTGGCAAACAGCAGCTCCGCATCAACAAATGATATGGCATCCAGGGTAGAAAGTATTATATCGCGGTATGCATTGAAATCGATCAAGTTTTCCTTTTTTATTGGTTCAGAGGGAGGGAGTTGAACTTTCATTGCATCTATCTGAACTCCGTTTTTCCAGAACCGGAAGCATACATGGTTACCATTAGCCAATCCGGTTTTACCAACATAGCCTATCACTTGCCCCTGTTTCACTTGTGTGCCCGGGCGTATGCCGCTTGCAATTTTCACCATATGAAGATATCCGGTAATGTAATTGCCGTTATGTTTTACTTTCACATAATTGCCGTTGAATTGATGGTATTGTGCTACCTGAATAATTCCATCCCCCACGCTCCGGATTGGGGTACCCTGTGGGGCGACAAAATCTGTTCCACGGTGTGCTTTCCATCGTTTCTGCACAGGGTGATACCGACTGCCGGAATACCTTGAGCTTATTCTGGAAAATTTAACAGGGTATCTTAGCAACTCTTTCCTCAGGCTGTTTCCTTCTTCATCAAAAAAATCAAATCCATTTCCCTGATCATAATAAATGGCATAGAAGTCATTGCCAGCATGTTTAAAGTATGCACCTTTAATAGTGGCAATACCGACCGGATGACCATCAACTGTTTCTTCTTCAAAGAACACATTGAATTTATCGCCGGGGTATAGATGAAAAAAATCTATCTGCCATGCAAATATATCTGCAAAATCATTGGTGAGTTGGGGGGACAAGTTCAGGTCATCCATTGTGACTGCCAGCGAAGAATGAATAATACCTGCTGCAACTCGTTGAAATCGCTTCGTTTCTTTACTCTTTTTTTCTACATGAAGTGAGTCTATTAGATTGAAAATAACATATTCTAAATCAGAAGGCTCGTAAACCACTGCACGGAGAGTCTGAATCGAATCCGGATTTAAAATAAATGTTATCTTTCTGTTCGGTAACATCTTACGTACGTCAAATATGCCCTTTGAAGCCTCCGATAAACCATAAATCGTTTCGTGATCTACGTTATATTTTGCCAGTATAGTTGAAAGGGTTTGATTGCGCCTTACTTTATCTTCAATTACAATGAGGCTGTCAATTTCAAAACCGTAAAGCATTTCAGGTTCTGCCAGAGGAACGCTTAAGGTATCGGCTGGTGTTTCATTCTTAAAACTGACAGCTGGATCAACCTCTAAAGGAAACAAATACCGAGCAGCATAAATTAGTACTGTGATAATCAATATGGCTGTACCAATAGCAATTTGCTTTTTTTTCATACTGTTGTGAACGCAAAATTCGACGCAATAATACAGAATTATGCGGAATTACACTTGCAAAAGGTATTGAGCCGTACATAGTTGGAGGTATAAACACCTCCCTGCCTCGCAACCTTATGTATCCGTACGGTTTAGATTTTTTTCCTGGCAAGCCCCAGGCAATTTAGAACCACTGAGAACGAGCTAAAGGCCATATGGTCCATGCAATCATGGGGCTGAGCACAAATCCGTTAATGGGATTTAAAATGTCAGGGTCTTGTTATAGGCTTTCGATAATAGAATTATTTTCAGTATTTCGGTAAGATCTCCTTTCAGAATTGTAATAGGGGCGGTTTCCATGGCTACATCGGTACATTCGCCCATGGCAATTCCCACATCGGCCTTTGCAAGGGCCAGGGCATCATTTGATGCCATCACCTACCATCCCGGCTATATAGTTTTATTCTGATAGTAATGACTTCCTGTATTTTCCGGATAAACTTTTGATCAAACAAGACAAATACTGAATATTGAAGAGAAACAATTAAATCGGATGCAAGACTTCAAGATCCGGTCTCACAAGAACCTACGTCTTGAAAACCACGGATGCAAAGATGAACTTCAAGAATAATAGGTTTGAGTTGGAAGGTGTTAAGTAGTGTAATTAATTGTCTTTTTCAATTTTGATACCTTATTTGCATTATGAATGATTACTACTGCTGATCAGATGTCATGGATTTTATGTGTTGTTTTACTGTAAAATATCAAGTATATGAAAATTTTAAACGTAAAAATTGTAACTGCCATTCTTAATTTCATGATGTTCTTATTGTGCATGTCCATATTTTTTGCATGCAATAAAACAGGTGAAAAAGCTGGCAGATGGTATAGAGGCAACTTACATGCACATTCCTACTGGAGCGACGGGGATGAATTTCCTGAGATGATCATGGACTGGTACAAATCCAACGGATATCATTTTGTTGTACTTTCTGATCATAATATTTTGGCGCAGGGTGAGAAATGGAAATTAATTCCAAAAGGATTTATTTATAAAAATGCATTTGATAAATACCTGAAAAAATACGGTCACGATTGGGTGGAATACCGGGAAGACACTGGAAGAATAAGTGTAAAACTCAAAACATTTAGTGAATACAAGCAGCTTTTTGAAGAGAAGGAACAATTTCTGATAATTCAATCAGAGGAGATAACTGATTCTTTTGAAGACAAACCCCTTCATTTAAATGCTACCAACATAAGGGAATTTATTGAACCACAGGGCGGTGCAAGTGTGTTAGAAGTACTTCAAAATAATATTAATGCCGTTATAAAACAAAGAGAAGAAACGGGCATTCCGATGATGGTACATATCAATCACCCGAACTTTAATTATGCTGTATCATTACAGGATATGATTGAATTGGAGCAGGAACGGTTTTTTGAAGTTTTTAATGGACATCCGAATGTGAATAATTACGGTGACTCCATACATATCGGTTCGGAAGAAATGTGGGACCAGATAAATATCGCGTATGTAAAAAGAGGCAAACCTTTGATTTACGGTATTGCTACCGATGACAGTCATCACTATCATTTATTCGGTAGTGAGTATAGCAATGCCGGGAGGGGTTGGATAATGGTGCAGGCTGATTCATTGACATCAGGTTCGCTCATTAATGCGATAGATAATGGTCGGTTTTATGCAACCACGGGTGTAACGCTTAAGAAAATTCAATTTGACGCTAATGTGCTGGAGATAATTATTGATACCAAATCGGGAGTGGAATACGAGATACAATTTATTGGAGTAGAAAGAGGAAAACAAGATTCTGATATATTAAAAACGGAAACGGGTGCAGTTGCCACCTATAAATTAAATGAAGATCTGCTTTTTGTACGCGCAAAAATCATTTCGAATAAATTGAAGAAAAATCCGTATCGGGAAGAGGATTTTGAAGTTGCCTGGACACAGCCCGTGACATTTTCAGAGAATGAATAGCTACCCGGGAAGCATTATTTCCTGGCCAGGCTAACGCGTTTATAATACTCTGATTTGGCTCCATCCAGAAATGTCCTAAAATCTTCAATATTAAGATTATAGGCAAGGGGTGTGGCAAGCAGTTGCTCATTCTGATCAAGAATTATATAAAAAGGTTGCGCATTGTTCTGATACCTGATGATCTGAAAATCTGCATTTTGTTTTCCGATCGTCTTTTTCACTTTGCCATCATACGATGAAGTGTACCATTGCGATTCGGGTAATTTAGTTTTATCATCGACATATAGGGCTACCATTACGAAGTCATTTTTCAGCCTTCTTAATACTTTCGGGTCTGACCATACACGGGCTTCCATTTCACGACAGTTTACACAACCATGCCCTGTAAAGTCAATAAACAGTGGTTTATTCTGTTCACGGGCACAGGCAATGGCCTGTTCAAAATCAAAATAACCCTGGATACCATGTGGGAATTCAAGTAAATCAGCATATTTCGGATCTTCACATAGACCATCATTTTCAGCAAACCCATAACCGGATTTTCCCTGGTTTTCCATCAATTGAACGAGGTTGAAATCATGGGTAGTCATTGGTGGCAGGTAGCCCGCAAGTGCTTTAAGCGGGGCGCCCCACAGACCTGGTATCAGATAAATTACAAAAGTAAAAGTGCCAATCGACAAAAGTAGCCTTTGAATACTGACTGACTCTGTTTTACTGTCGTGAGGGAATCTGATTTTTCCAAGCAGGTAAAAGCCCATGAGTGTAAATATTACAATCCAAATGGCAAGATATACTTCCCTGTCGAGCAGGTTCCAGTGATAAGCTTGGTCGGCCACACTCAAGAATTTCAAGCCTAAGGCAAGTTCAAGAAAACCGAGCACAACTTTCACAGAATTCAGCCAGCCACCCGATTTGGGTATGCTTCTTAACCATTCCGGAAATATAGCAAACAGTGTAAAAGGTACTGCAAATGCCAGAGAAAAAGCAAACATGCCCAACACCGGTTTGATAAACTGCCCCTGGGTGGAAAGCACGAGAACACTCCCAACAATCGGAAATGTGCAAGAAAAAGATACCAATGCCAGAGTAGCAGCCATAAAAAATATCCCTACTATTCCTTCATCATCCGCTTTCCGGTCCATCTTGTTTACCCAGGAACTGGGCAAAGTGATCTCATACATACCCAGAAAGGAGAGAGCAAAAAGAACAAAAATGATAAATACGAAAACATTGGGCAGCCAGTGAGTAGCCATCTGGTTGAGTATTTCGGCCCCAAACAGGAAGGCAATCAATAGTCCGAGAATGGTAAATATCAGAATAATTGAAATCCCGAATATGACCCCCTTTTTTACACCCTTTCCTTTGACTGCATCGTCTTCTTTCAGAAAGAAGGTTACGGTCATAGGAATCATTGGGAATACACATGGAGTCAGAAGCGCCACTAAACCCGAAATAAATGCAAAGATCATGAAGCCCACTAGTGATTTGTTTTCAGCCTTGTTTTCATCAACCAGACTTGCTGTAACCACACGATCTTCGGATTCTGATTTGACCATTTTGTCTGCGCCAGGGCTGCCAGTAATAAAATCTTCGTCAAAAGGGATGCATTTGCCGTCAATATCTGTGCATACCTGGTAGGCATACGAGCCGGCAACCGTAAGTGGTATCCGAAGCACTTTTATCTTTTGACGGAATTCACCATATTTCCGGAAGTACGTGTATTCTCCTTTGAATATTTCGTCGTACTTCTTTTTTGGGTTAATGGCTTCAATATCTCCGGCAAGTTCATACGACTCATTGGATTCGAAATGAAACTCAGTAACCATCGGCCCAACTTCCGGATCGAAATCGGATGAATACAAATACCAATTGTCGTCAATCGCAACGTTAAATACTACTTCAATTTCATCCCCGGGCTTATAAACCTCTGGGTACAGTAAGACTTTCCATTGTGCCGGGTGCAGTATTCCCTGATTCGGAACAATGGATGCTGAAGAAATAGTATTAAAAGAATTGGAATTTGCGGATTTGCGCACTTTTTTGGATTCTTTCTCTGCAATCGCAGGGCGTTGATTTCCTGAAGGAATAACTTTAATGCTGAAATCGGTATCAGAAAAGTCCGCGTCAAACGGGATGCACATTCCATCGATATCTGTGCATACCTGGTAGGAATAATTGCCTGTGATCCGAAGGTTTTCTTGCAGCACCTTTATGGTTTGCCGGAACTCACCTTTACCTCTGAAATACGTATAGTCGCCTTCAAATATCTCATCGTATTTCTTTTTTGGATTTATGGCACGGATACCGCCTACGAGTTCATAGCTGTCATCCTGTTCAAAATTAAATTCAGTGACCATGGGTCCCAGATCAGGATCAAAGTCAGAGGAATACAGGTACCAGTCTTTATCAATTGTAGCAGTAAATATCAGCTCTGTTTCGTCTCCTACCTGTACTTTCGTGACTGACAGGCTGTAAGTCCAGCTTGCTGGTTTCAACACCTGCGCAAACGAAACGGATGTTATCAGAACACTTATAAGTAACATTCCAAAAATATTTATTCTCATGTTTTTCAATCCTTATCAAAGATTATAAACGTACCACTAAATTGCTTAGTTCAATATTTTTACATCTAAACTTAAATGTTATTATGAAGTTCGGAAAAATATTTATGAAACAACGGGATAGTTTCAATTCCCTTGTAGAAGTTAAATAAGCCGTAATGTTCGTTCGGACTGTGTATCGCATCTGAATCGAGACCAAATCCCATCAGTACAGTATCAACACCGAGTACTTCTTTAAAAAGTGCTACAATAGGGATACTGCCACCATCCCTTGTTGGAATGGGCTTTTTACCCCAGGATTCTTCAAATGCCTTGCTGGCTGCAAGGTACGCAATGGAATCGGTCGGGGTAAGTGCCGGTTGACCGCCATGGAGCGGTGTTACGTTCACTTCAACGCTGTCAGGTGCGATGGATTTAAAATATTTTGTAAACATTTCGGTGATCTCAATATTATTCTGGTTAGGAACCAGCCGCATCGAGATTTTTGCATATGCTTTTGAAGGCAACACCGTTTTTGCACCTGACCCTGTGTAACCACCCCAAAAACCGTTTACGTCCAATGCCGGCCTAATGCCCACTCTCTCAAGTGTGGTATATCCCTTTTCACCTAAAACCGAACGGATACCCAAGTCTTTTTTGTATTCGTCAAGGTCAAAAGGGGATTCGTTCAGTGCTTTTCTGTCTTCATCCGAAAGTTCAATCACTCGGTCATAAAATCCGGGAATGGTGATTCTGTTATTTTCGTCCTTCAATTTGTCGATCATTTTGCACAATACATTTACCGGATTGTCAACGGCTCCTCCATAAACGCCCGAGTGAAGATCACGGTTAGGCCCGGTCACTTCCACTTCCACATAGCTCAACCCCCGTAGCCCAACTGTAAGTGAAGGGGTATCATTATCGATGAGTGTAGTATCCGATATCAGGATGACATCAGATTTTAACTTTTCCTTATTTTCATTTATAAATATTTCCAGGTTGTTTGAACCTACTTCCTCTTCTCCTTCAATGATAAACTTAATGTTGCAGGGCAGATCGTCCAGGTGGTTCATCACTTCCATGGCTTTAATATGCATATACATCTGTCCTTTATCATCACATGAACCTCGCGCATAAATTTTTTCATTACGTATTACCGGTTCGAATGGCGGGGTTTCCCACAGCTCATATGGATCAGCAGGTTGCACGTCATAGTGGCCATAAACGAGCACAGTGGGTTTGGACGGGTCTGTAATTTTTTCTCCGAATACAATCGGGTGCCCAGCTGTTTCACATATTTCAGTATGATCTGCGCCGGACTCTTTAAGCTTTTCGATAATGTAATTTGCCGCTCTGGTTATATCCTCTTTGAATTTTTCATCTGCACTTACGGAAGGTATCCGGATCAATCCGAAAAGTTCATCAAGAAAACGATCTTTGTTCGATTCCAGGTAGGTTTTTATTTGTTGTTTATCCACAATATCAATGATTTGTCAAAAAAAGAACTGATTCTAAAAATAAAAGTGCAAATATAAAATATTCGTGAAGGTTTTGGAAGTACTAACTGCGATCAGAATCCTTCGTCTTCATCATCCGAAACATCCTTCTTTTTTTCCTCATCTTCCTGTATTTCTCCTCCCAGATCATAAGGTTCCTTAATCCCGTAATATATGAGGCGGAATTCATTAACAAATCTTTGGGTTTCACCACGATCGCCTGGGGCAAACACAAACTCATTGATTTTTGTTTTTCCCTGATTGGTTTTTTGTTTAACCAGGTCATTCAGTTCTTTCACTGAAGAATAGATCAGCAGTTTGTTATCTTCATAGCTGAAATAGTACCAATATTCGGGCGCCGCTTTTATAAACAGGTCGATCCGGTCGCCATCAACCCCTTTTCGAATCTCAAAAAAGCTTTCAAAAGAAGCATTTATATCGTTTCGAAGAACATTCGAAATACCCAGAACCCCCTTATCGTTATAAAATGCTTTCTGATCGTCTGACCACTTTATACTAAGCTCGCTGAACGTAAATGGCTTTACCAGTTTTGGCGACATAGAGGCAAGCGGAGTATAGACTTCCGACGATCGTTTTTCGTATTCTTTCGCAGCTTTGTCGCCAATCAGATCTGCAAGTTTATATAACAGCGTAGTACGGTCTTTAATAGCTTCCGGAGGTCCCAGCATGTCGATCGCTTGAAGAAAACCGTCGCTCATAATTTCGTAAATTCCTGTGGGTACCTGGAAATCCATGGTAAGAAATACATCAAAACTAAATTCGCTAGTTTCCAGGTTGCCATCACCGATTACGGTCGCATAGATGTTCCGATCCTTATTGTTTTCAATAAAGTTTACGGGTCCTTCAATATGCAGGTCGAAGGTTTCTTCATTGTAAACCATTATTTTGCCTGCATATGACAACCCAAGATCCTTATCCTGTTCAGCAATGACATATTCACTACTGTCCGGTTTGAAACTGAGCAACCCATTGGGGATAAAAAAATCTTCATCTCCTACTTCGCGTTTGTCATTTATAAACGTACTGTACAGGCTGTAATCCCTGTAGTCGAAATGTAGACCGGCGGTCAGCTTCTGGCTAAATTCCGTCAAACTGTTATCAAAATCGAGAATAACTTCTTGCTGCTCGGCATCACTCGCATATTGTATCCAGGTATTATAATCGCTGATCTTTTTCAAATCAAGTTTTACAAATCCATCAAGTCTGAGCGCTGGCTTTCGGGCTTCCATTATAATATTTCCGCGGTAGAGCATTCCAGGTGAAATAAGCAATGCCTCTTCTTCCGATACAAGTCCGTTTGCTACAGTTTGCAGTTCATTCCTGATTCTTCCCTTTTTGTCAGTGATCGGTTCAAGCCGGAAATTCTCAAGTTTGATGGCAAACGTATCCTGAACTGCATTAATAAAGCGATACGTTGCTGATCCTGAGAATTCATTTCGTGAAATGATGTCAATGGTGCCATTATACAACTGATGGTAAGCATTAAGTGTATCAATCTCCAGTGTGGTGTTGGTAAGTGTGCCGATCCGGGAATTTTCGAGAATCAGCACTTCACCGTTTTCAGGGGTTATTCTTGAATCAGCCACCGTGATATAGGGTATGCCGCTTACGGTTAATTCCAGCGTGTTGATGTCATATACAGCCTGGGTGGCATTGAAGCTCAGCGAATCCAGGTCTTCCCTGGTGCTATAAAAATAGGAATACTGAATATCTACATTTTCAGGTTTATTCATCGTAACTTTTGACTCGGCCAGATCCCATACTGCAGTAGGAATAGATGTTTTGAATTGTGCATATGGAAATTCCAGGGCTGCCTCTCCTTCAATTTCAGGGTTGATGGTGGCTGTGTTTTTTAACAGGTCAAAATTGAGACGGATATCATTACCTGCCAGCGCGGGTTTTTCCGGATCAGATGATTTAATTACAAAATCAGCATGTCTGGCTCTAATTTGGTCGTTTTGAAAGTTATATGCTCTTGAAACTGTTTCGGATCCCGTGCTGATCAGTTTGCCTTTTCCAAACACGCCCTTATGTGTCAAGGAAACCAGCCCGTCAAGTGATGCCAGGCCGTCGTATAATTTTATGTGCGAATCGTTGTTCCGGATATGCATACTGTCAACCGAGGGCAACCATTTCATATCAAAATTTTCGACATATATTTTTGGGTAGATCAGGCCATTAA
>JACZXH010000016.1 GCA_022571715.1 Bacteroidota bacterium
AAATAAAACGCCCGCTATGAATAAATCCTCCTTCCGCTTCTTCATCTTCGGCAGCAACCGACATATAGCTTACCTGTGCTATCTTGTATATATCTTCTTTGCTGCCGGTTACAAAATGCCACCTTTCGGAATCGGCTCCAAGCCGGCGTGCATACTCACGCAATACCGCCACCGAGTCGTAAGCAGGATCGATGGTATGCGATAAGAACAGTACATCTTCATTTTCTTCGAAGAAATCATACACCCGGAGCATTTGTTTTTTCATGACAGGACAGATGGTAGGACAGGAAGTAAAAAAGAAATCTGCAACATACACCCTGCCGGAAAAGGTATCATTCGTTACAATGACACTGTCCTGGTTTATAAAAGAGAATGCCTGTATGGTGTGGTAAACCGTGTCCGTTTTTATTGCTCCATCTATATTTCCCGAAATCAATTCAAACGAACCCAGAATAGGTAATTTAGTTGATTTGGAAGTACAGGTCATTAACATGACAATTACAATAAAAATTTTTGGGATTACCCATTTAATTTTTATTAATAAGTTAATATTTCCCTGCATTACCATATTCATCATTTCTTTCTTCTTTCCTATTATTCGCCAAATTTTAGTGCAATTTTTAATTAAAAACCTACCCCTACCAGGCGCCTACGCTTACGATTATCTTGCACTTTTCTTCGCCATTAATAGAACTGGTGAAGCTGATTAGGCTTGTGTCATTAAATTGTTCAAACATGTCTCCATTTTTAATCTGCTCCTGTTTTAAAATACATATACAAAAATAGGCTAAACCGGCAAGGATGAACAGAATGGTTCGTTATAATATTTTTATTTTCTCGCCTGTCCTGATTTCACCTTCAGACAAGGCCACCAGGTTCATACCAAAAAGCACATTATTACCTTTTTTCCTGTAATGTGAAAGTGTAGTCAGGGGCTCAATTCCCTTAATTCCCGATTCGGGGTGAATGGTGGTAATCACGCACCGCGAACAGGGCTTTACAGCTTTAAATTTTATGTCGCCAATCATAAACTCCTTCCATGTATCTTCTTCGTATGGAATTCCACCCTTAAAAACCAGGTTGGGTCTGAACCGTTGCATTTCCACTTTTTCTGCAAGGCGGCTATTGAGGTCAGAAAGCGATGACTGACCAATTATCATCAGCGGATACCCATCCGCCATACTCATCCGAATCCCTTCGCCTGCATAAAACGGATTGGCATATCGCACTGATTGATCTGTCATCTTCACAAGCTGGCACTTTCGGTGAAGAAATGTTGAAAAAAAGTCGTCACAGGTATTTCCAATTATGCCTGCATCCATCACAGTGCTCCATACTTTCACACGGATATTAGCGATGGGAGGTGCCCCTAAAGTTACTTCCAGGTTCAATTCAGGAGCTCGTTTATCCCAAATCCGCATCATATTACCGGATTTTGATAAAACACATGTTAAATGCGACAATTCCGGATATTCTCTTTGTGTGATAAATTCACCGTTTACATCCACCAGCATCATTCTCCTGTCGTGACGTAATCCACCAGGCTGTACTACCCCCCGGGAAACTGCCACCCCTCCCAGCGATTTGATGGGATAAACGTATATGCTAGCTAGCTTCAGTGTCATTTGTGTTTTGTTTGATCTTGTTAACAATTTCAGCGGGGATATCCTGAACTTCATCCACATCGTTTAATTCAGGCAATAAAACATATCCCATTGCAAGGCTTTCAATCCGCTTAATTGTGTCGCTTAATATGGAATTACTTCCCCAATTAAATCCTTCAAATAACTCCTTATGATAATTGTTCGTTCCGAGCAAGTAATAGCCACCGTCAGACGCCGGACCTATTACTACATCATGACTAGACAGCAAGTCAAAAGCACTGTGTATAATACTTTCATCAAGGTTAAACACATCGCTGCCAATTATGCACACTTGCTGTATGTTATGAGAAAATTCATGGCTCAGTGCATGTCCCATTCGCGTACCCAAATCATCTCCCTTTTGCAATTCCTTTCTGATATTACCGGGCCAATGATCTGCCTTGTCAATAAATTCAGAATAATAAACCGAAACCTGAATATCAGATTTTATGTTTGTTGTCAATTTCATGATATTCTTCAACAAATAGCGGTACACGGCAAAGGCGGTTTCATCACCCAGTTTTTTTGCTATCCGCGTTTTTACTTTTCCTTTAATAAGGTTTCTTGTAAATACAATCAATACCCGGCTCATATACATACCATCAGGTTAATTCATCTTTCATTATACTTTTTTGCTAACTGTCATTTTTCTAATTTTACTATTTTCATGTAAAAAACTCATTTCCTATATTATCATTTTATTCTACAAAATCAGATAAATCTAAAGTTCTGAAATTACCGTAATATCCCAATTATGAACTATTCTATAGCTTATTTGAGCAATAAATGGTTACTATTTCATATATTTTTATATGAACGATAGTAATATATCCATTTAAAATGGATGGCAAAAACCAAAAAAATTACAATTTGTTTATTAATATTACATATGTAATCTATTAAGTAAATCTGTCTAAACTGACAAGGTTAGTTAATATTAAACAAGTGGTATCAAGTATTATTTAATAACAGCTACATACTACATTGGAACATCAGGCCATGTATTTCCTGAAAAAGATATTATTCATTTCATCACTTACGCTTCTTTCATTGCAATTTTCGTTGCGTGTGTATGCACAGGTAGCAGACCTTGACAGTCTTATTGCCTCTCTTGAAGGGTTGGCTGAAAATGAAGCTCGTGTGGACTACCTCACAGAACTCGCCAATACAGTAATGTATAATGATCCCAATCTGAGTTATGATTATGCGCGTGAGGCTCTTAGCCTGGCACTTGATCTGGATTATGAAAAAAGCCTGATCGGCATTTATAAAACAATAGGTAATATCAATGCCACTCAGGGTGATAACTCCGGGGCCTTAAAAAATTATCTGTTAAGTCTTGAAAAAGCCCGTAAGTTCAGTGATTCATTGAATGTGGCAAATGTGTACAACAACATTGGTATTTTGTACGATAATCAGAATAATTACAATGAAGCTAAAGTATATTATCAGCGGGCGCTAATAATTTTTATTTCACTTGGCGATTTTGAAGGCCAGGCTACTATATATAATAATATCGGTTTCCTTTTAGATAATGCCGAACAATACGACAGCGCCATCAGCTATTACAATAAAACATTACTGATTAACAAAGAATTAAAAAATGAGAGCCTCAATGCCATTGCTTATGGTAACCTGGGCTACGCATACATGAATAAAGAGGTTTTTGACACCGCAAGGATATTTTTTAACCGTAGTATGGGGTTGTTTAAAAGACTTAAGGATAACAATGGTATAGCCGAACAGTACTCCAACCTGGGTGAATTAAAGATCAAAGAAGGTAATTATCAGGAGAGTCTTATTTATCTTGAAAAATCAGAGAAACTTGCGTTGAAATACAAATTTAACTCTTTTCTGGTCAAAAATTACCTATTAATGTCGGAAGCTCTCAGAGAACTCGGGCAGTTTAAAACAGCCCTTAAATATCATGAAAGATACAGCCAACTGGCTGATTCCATTTCAACTATCGAGTACGAGCGTGCATTGTACGAGCTTCAGGTAAAGCAGGAGCATGAACAGGTGATGGCAAAATTAAACCAGGAAAAACAGATCCAGGAACAAAAGCTCGGTGCCGCCCGGTTAGAAAATTATTTGTTAATTGCCGGTATCGGACTTTCGTTGATTGTTCTGCTCATTTCTACCTATTATTTTAAGAACAGGCAAACAATAACCCGGAAACTGAAAAAACAAAATGAAGAAATACTTGAGCAACAGAGAGAAATTGAGAACCAGCGGAAAAAAGTTGCAAATGCCAATAAAGATCTTAAAGGAAAAAATTTAAAGTTAAATCTACTCAATAAAGAAAAAGACTATCTTCTACATGTGGTGGCGCACGACCTCAAAAATCCATTAAATCAAATGGCAGGCCTTTCAAAAGTAATTCTTTTTGAAAAAGAACTATTGTCGGAAACTCAGAAAGACTGTCTTGAAAAAATCGACACTGTTTCGTCTGGATTAAGCAGCATGGTGGATAAAATACTTGATATTGATGCCATTGATAACAAGTCATATAACATGAATATGGAAGAAACCGACCTGAGGGAAATACTCATTGAGGCAGTAAGTGATTTTGAAAATGCGGCTAAAAGCAAAAATATACTGATACATACAAACCTAAACGGAGGAGACTGCAAAGTGCGCTTAGACAGACAGCATGCCACGCAGATTTTTTCGAACCTGATCTCGAATGCGATCAAATTTTCACCTCCTGACAAGGAAATATTCGTTAATCTTACACAAAACGATGCTGAAGTGATCGCTGAAATTGTGGATCAGGGCCCCGGCCTTACAAATGAAGATAAAGAAAAGGTTTTTAGGAAATTTCAGAAACTGAGCGCCCAGCCTACGGCTAATGAAGAATCTAGCGGATTAGGCCTTTCCATTGTTAAAAAATATGTAGATGCGATGCAAGGAAAGGTGTGGGTGGAAAGTGAAAGCGGAGAAGGGGCCAAATTCAATGTGTCGTTTCGAAAAATATAGTTTTCATACCAGCTAACGAGAGTTGTCCATAAAGTCGTTTATTCTAAGAAATATTGAATAAATTTATTGGGTTACCCACTTAAAGTACAAGTTTTTATACCCAGTCTTAGTAGTTTACTAATAAGAAAAAGGACATTTGTCCTGTATAGTTGCAGAACGCAC
Organism: Bacteroidota bacterium; assembly: GCA_022571715.1. Lineage (GTDB taxonomy): Bacteria > Bacteroidota > Bacteroidia > Cytophagales > Cyclobacteriaceae > SZUA-230. The sequence continues at coordinate 4,785 of JACZXH010000016.1, forward strand.
TGATAATAATTTAGACTAACTAATCAGCAATTCGCTGAAATTACATTTTGTTTCATGCTGTTACTCTTATTATGCCCTTTTAACTCGTAAAGCATGTAACCATAAACAACAAGGTATTCACCAGATATAAGATACATGTTTTCACTGAATCCATAGGCTGAATAACTGGAATATGTTAAGAATATCAACATAGTCCATAACAGCGGAAACCGGTACGAAGTAAAGACAGAAAAAGCGAGTACCGGTACAATATACCAGGGATGCAAGGTAGTTGTAAATGCAACATAAATGAGCAAAACCCACATAAGCGCTTCCGGCAACTTCATTTTTTGCTTCCAGTCAGTTACTGCAAGTAATCCAATAGCCATTACCGTTATGAGAGCCAGCCACGGGCCCGCCGATTGTATGATGTTATATCCTTTTACCCAGTAACCTACCTCTCTTATCAGGTAATAAATCGAAGCGTTAAACTCGAACTTCTGGAAATAAAGCATACCGCTGGAAATATATGCGTGCAAAAGTTGTTCATTTATAAATGGAATAAATAATAAAAATGTCACTCCTGCCACTACCAGTACATAAGCCATGGTACGTTTTATTCCCAGTCTTGATAAGAGCAATGGCAGAAAAATAAGTGGTATAAGTTTCGAACTTATGGCCAGCCCGAAAGATATGGCGCTCTTAACCGGTTTATCCATATTCAAAAGCAGGATTGCCAGTAAAAGGAATAAGATAACAAAGGCCTCGTGATGCAGGTTTCCAGTCAATTCCAGAATTACGAGCGGGTTGAGCGCATACAATAAAACACACTCCATTTTGGCCTTATAAACCTCCAGTAGTTTACGGATCAAAAATATCGAGCCGATGTCAGCAGCGAGAATAAATGTGCGCATAACCACCACACTCCAAAAAACCGAATTGGTTGAAATGAGAGCTGCCACCCATCCGGTAAACTGCGCGACAGGTGGATACATGGTATGGTGCAGGGTGAAATTAAGATTGGCATACAACGATTGGTTAATGCCCGGAATACTAAAACCTTGCTTAAAATAATATTCGGGGACTTCATTGAACGGATTTACTCCGGAGGCAAGTAACCTGCCATCCCATATAAACCTGTTAAAATCATCGGACAAAGCGGGAATTGAAAATAACAACAACAACCTGAATCCAATAGCCACAATTATTCCGGTTTTTACTTCATTTTTGAGTAGATAATACAGGATCAGGTAACCACCAAACAACGTGATATAAAGTGACAACAGAAGCACCGTCTCATTTCGTGGAACAAAATAGCCAGTCGCCACATACAGAATGCCCGACACAGCAATTATTATATAAAGAATGTATCCTGAATGCCTGGGATTATGTTTGGGCATGCCTTAGTGAATGTATGGAATACAGGAATACCATAATAAAACCAATCGCCAGAAAGATGTGAAAAAAGATCAATCCAAAATCATTTATCATCACACCATAAATAATTCCTGCAAGAAAATACATTCCCAATAACCCTTCAAGAACAGTAATAATACTCAGTTTCCTGATAATATAACTGTTTTTCTTCCAGGAATCCATCTTCGATATCACATTAAACTTGGGTGTGCGGATAAATGCTGATTTAAAACCGGCAAGGCCCGCTAATACGGCCAGGGCATTATGCAACGAAAGTCCCATGGAAACGGAAAGATATAAGGGAAAATATTTCAGAAAATATAAGGAATATTTGCTACCACGTATATTTTTTACTGCCACCCAATAGAAGAAACCGATACTGAAAAATCCGATCAAAAATACTGAGCCGATATTGAAGAGCGTTTTAAATTCCGGATGGTTGTGCTTGATGTACAACATGGGTATGCTTAAAACGGCTGCTACAAGCAGGGGAATAAACACCGAACTGTTCAATAAATGAAATATGGCATGAATTTTAGTTGTTTTGCTTATAGGCATGCGAAGCACTTTGCCAAGGTTTTTTAATGCGGTTTCGGCTGCGCCTTTGTTCCACCTGTATTGCTGTGTTTTAATGGCTGTCATAATTACCGGCAACTCTGCAGGTGAAACCACCTCCTCAAGGTATTTGAATTTCCATCCTTTCATCTGGGCACGGTAACTGAGGTCAAGGTCTTCCGTAAGGGTATCGGCAGACCATCCTCCGGAATCGATGATACATTTCTTCCGCCATATCCCGGCAGTGCCATTGAAATTTATAAAACTTCCTGCGTAGGAGCGACCGGTTTGCTCAACGGTAAAATGTGCGTCCAGACCAAAAGCTTGTAGCTTTGTAAGTAAGGAATAGTTACTATTTACGTGCCCCCATCGCGTCTGAACCATTCCGGTTTCTGGATTGCGGAAGTAAGGAACGGTATGTAATAAAAAATCAGGATCAGGCATAAAATCTGCATCAAACACTGCCAACAGTTCCCCTTTTGCGCGGGCAAGTCCGTATTTGAGCGCCCCTGCTTTATACCCAGTGCGTTCGCTACGTTGCAAATGAACCATATCGATCCCTTTGCACGCATATTCGGCAACTTTATCCCTTATTATTAAATACGTATTATCCGTGCTGTCATCCAATATCTGTATTTCAAGCTTATGACTTGGGTAATTAAGTTTCGCAACTGAATCAATGAGGCGTTTAGCCACATATTTCTCATTATATACCGGCAACTGCACTGTTACCATGGGGAGATCAGGATCGGATATAAGTGCGTATTGTCTGCTCTCTTTCTTTTTTTTGGATTTAAGGTAATTCCATGTAAGGTGTAGCTGTCCAAGGCTGAATATAAAGATTATCAGCAACGAGATTGAATAAATGAAGATGATAATATATTCCATACCTTTTACAGATGTTTAAATATAGTCCAGAGAATCTTATATCCTGCCATCATTGTACCTTTAACTGTACCTGAAACTTTAGAAAAACCGATTCTTTTGCGATAGGTTACAGGGATTTCAATATTTTTCAAACCCATTTTGGCTGCTTTTATTTGCATTTCTACTGTCCAGCCATACGTTTTGTCCTGCATTTCCATTTGTAGCAGCTTCTCAAAGCTGATGGCACGGAAAGGGCCAAGATCAGTAAATCGCACCTTAAAAAACATGTGGATCAGAAATGTTGCCAGTCGGTTTCCGTATACCTGGGCGAATGTCATGGAGCCGGTTTCCCGGTTACCCAGCTCCCTGGAGCCGATTACCATATCAACGTTTTCATTCCTGATTGGCTTTATCAGCTGTTCCATCTCTTCAGGGAAATCTGAATAATCTGCATCCAAAAAAACAATAATTTCAGGTGGCTTTTCCTGTTGTTTCAGGTATTCAATCCCTTTAAGACATGCATATCCGTAACCTTGTTCATTTTCATGCAACACGGTAGCGCCGCATGCTTCTGCCTTTTCAGAGGTTCCGTCTGTCGAGCCATTATCAACTACAATAACCTCATCAACAATTGATGCCGGTATTTCTTTCAACACTTTACAAATTGCCTTCTGCTCATTTAATGCAGGAATAATTACGGCCACACCTGTTCGCATAGATGTTTAATCCATAAATCTTTAACGTGATTCCATGATACTGTCATTACCCAATAATACCGGTTTCCCAAAACGGCCTTTTTCAGTTCCTGTTTCAAGTTTTAATACCCCTCGCGGACAAACTGCTGAACAGATACCACACCCCACACACGATGAACGTATTATATTCTGACCTCTTTGTGCATACCACCGAACATCGATCCCCATTTCGCAATAGGTCGAACAATTGCCGCATGACATGCACTGGCCTCCATTTGTAGTGATCCTGAATCTTGACTTAAATCGCTGAACAATACCGAGATAGGCAGCAAGCGGACATCCAAACCTGCACCATACCCTGTTTCCCATCAAGGGGTAGAAACCGGTACCTACTACGCCAGCAAAAGCCGCTCCGATCCAGAATCCATAAGCTTCCCTGACGGAATAGGTGTTTATTCCTGCAATCTGACTGCTTCCAGTCCAGTAGGTATAAAGCACGCCGGCAGTCATAACCACCGCAAATATCAGCACACCATTGATGACTATCCTTTCAATTTTCCATGCGTGCAATGATTTGTCAGATAACTGACGGTAGGGGTCGCCCAGCGTTTCTGCAAGTCCTCCGCAACCACATACCCAGGAGCAATACCATCTTTTTCCGAAGAAATACACCATAACGGGCACGCCGATGATAATAAGCGAAATACCCCATCCCAGCATAAAAATTCCGAGCGTGCCGCCTTCGAGTAACAGGTTCAGCGAATTGTCAAAGAAAAAATCGTAGTCCAACGGCCAGATATTTTTAAAATCAAAATACGGTTTGTTGAGTCTTAAAAGAATTTCTGGAATAAGGAATGCAAAGGCCGTTTGAAAAAACATAACCGAAACGGTGCGTATCTGCTGGTACGTATTTCCCCTGTATTTGATCATCATTCTCACACCCATTACCAGAATAGCAAGTGTATAAATAAATCCATATAGAAAAAATCTTTCGGCTTCCGATCCTTTCAGAGCCATACTTAGCGGATCAACCATAATAATCCAATTGGTCATGTATTCCGGTAGATAGTACAGCAGAATATAAAAGATAATAAGAAAAGAGCCCGTTAGTATCCCCAGCCATCCGCGGCTCGTCATTGAATTGTTGAAGATATGATCATTTTTTATACCCGGAAGTTCTTTTATTCCGGGCAGCAAGTAAATAACTGCACCGATTATACATAGCCCATACGTCAGGAAAATAAAAAGTAGCGGATGGTCACGAACAGGACCAACAGATGCAGCTTTGGTTAGGGCATACTTTAAGTCTTTAGTCCTGTAGCTGTCAAATCCTTTCTTTCCTGCAATTTCATAGCGGCTGATGTTAGCCGCAATCCCAGATAAAACTTCTTTCATGCTTGATTCGGAATCAAACTCTCGGCCGTCGAGCCAGCCTCCATAGGCTGTGAATGATTCGCGTTTAAACATTACCTCCGAATTTTTGCTTGAAAATACGCTGTCAGCCAAACTTAAAGAAAACTTCAGATCCTTACTCCTGCTAATAATGTTATTAATGTCAATATTATTTATTGAATACTTTTCAAGCTGAATTTTATTTACTTTGGCTATGGCATCGGATATCATCATCACATAGCTGACATTCGAATTATTAATTCTTCCCTCATTCGGCTCCAGCTCTTTTTTCAGTAACAAATTCTGTTCAGCCTCTTGCACGTGTATGTCAATAATTTCCGGTGTATATGAATATTTTGCCAGGAAAAAAGAAGCTAGAAAAACAACCATTCCGGTCATAAAAACGACCAATCCGGCTTTTCTGATGAATTCCATATTTGATTGTCCCATAGAAATTAAATTAAAAACCTAAAAATTTTGAAAACACACTCTGATTTTTGCTCAAAACCACCTCCGCACCAAAACCCCCGTCATTAAATTTATCCAGTATTTCACGATCGAATTTTGAACTAAACTCCGGATTAAAATCAGCCTCTTTCAGGTGTTCCATTACATAAAATATTGTACGGTTTTCCCTGAGCCAACGATCGCACACTTCATGCCGCATTCGTAATCCAAATACATTGATCCCTTTCAATATGTTGGTTTCTTTATCAAACACAAATTTAAGGCATCTCGTTCCGGATGCATCTTCCCAATAAAATTTATCTTCGCCGGCATGGAGTACATTGCCAACATTGCCGTATGTCTGGTATTCAATATCGAAAAATTTGGCTGAATTAAACCATTTTCCGGGTTTGTAGGCTGTTTTATGTCCTGAAACGGTATGGGCTATCGTTTCTCCCATCATCCTTCCTGCATACCACACGGCTTCTATAGATATTCTTCCCTCCTCAGGCATCCGCATTTCTGCACAATCACCAATAGCATAAATATCTTCTACGCTGGTCTCAAGATACAAATCCACCATAATACCCTTGCTGGTTTCCACCGGTGTTTCTTCCAGAAGTTTTATATTCGGTTTTACACCTGCCGTAAGGCCTACAAACTCACAATCAAGAATTTCGCCATGGTTTGTTTTAACCGACACTACATGGCCATTTTCATCACCAATGATTTTTTCAAGTTCGGATTCCAATTTGAGTTCCACACCATGTGACCGGAGATGCCTGCTTACAAGCTGTGACTCTTCTTCAGGCAATAAATTTTGCCAGTATCCTTTTTCTCTTACCAGAAAGGTTACAAGCACACCTCTCGTCATCAGCATTTCCGCCATTTCCACGCCGATCAATCCACCTCCTGTGATCACGGCATGTTTTACATTTATTACATTTTCTTCCATCAGTTCCAGATCCTGATAGCTGTACAGCCCCTGCACTCCTTTCAGGTCCTGGCCGGGCCACCCGAACATTTGGGTAACAGAGCCCAGAGCAAGGATCAGTATGCTGTATTCTATCGTACCTGCTCCTGACAAATAAAGTTTTTTTTCAGAAACATCTATTTTATTTACATAGGCATTGATGAGATTTATATTATTTTTCTTCCAGAACCAATCTTCATAGGGCTTGATATGTTCGAACTTCATATGCCCCATAAATACATACATCAACGCGGTACGCGAAAAGAAATAATCGGTTTCAGCACTTATTACAGTGATCTCAAGGTCACTCAGCTTCCTAATATTCCTTGCTGCCGTTATACCTGAAATACCATTACCTATGATTACAACTTGCTTCATTTTCCGAATAGCAGATACTATATTGTTTAAATGTTTTGTTGTAGACAATATTACATTTTAATTGGTTCATGCAGGTAAGAAAATCGATCAGAATTATTTGCGGCGATCCGGCGCAAAATGGAAGCGCTTACATTCCCCGAACAGGATACGTCCCGGCGGAGTCCGGGTAATCTCCCTTACGACCCGCTGCTTTATATTATTAATAAGCAGTATTTTATACAAGGAGTTTACCCGGAATCGCTGCGCGATCCGTGTAATGACGGTGTTTTGTTGAAGGCCCGGCATGAATTATCACCCCTATGACGTGGAAGTGGGGAGTTTACCCTGGGGCACTTTTCTGGTAAATATCGCCGGCTGCCCGCTTACCGGTATCATATCAGGCCTCCAATACTATCGTATATCAGTATTGATTTATTTTTAAATACACGGAACTCTTCTTATATCTTATGTACTGATAATCATATATATAAGATTCGTAAAGATGCATCGTAACATTATATATTATTTTGATTATTGCAGCATCATTTTACGAAGTTTAACTCGTAAGACGTTGGTTTTCAACAATAGGTCATGGAGGTCAGAATTTTAAAATTGATTATCAGGCAATTAAAATATTACAATGCACTGAACAATATTTCACAAATCGAAATGATTGATACAGATTCAATCCGTGTAATCGCCTGATCAGTGTAAATCCGTTATTCGGACATTTTGATTCATCAGATAGCCACGAATGCAATTCGCTGCTACGGGTACTCTTAGTCGTAATTATTCACATTTTCAACACATGCAGTGAGCAGTTTTATACTAAAAAAGTCAGGCCGTATGTTAGTACGACCTTTTATTTAATTTCTTACTTATTGATATTCAGCCGGCTACCTGACGCTGAATCCGAAGCCCACAGTGAGTGTGTTGTACTCCTGCAGGGTGTAATCAGCGTGCAAGGTAAAAATGGCAAACTTGAGTCGTAAACCGGCGGTGGCTCTGAAACCATTCAGCGGGAATTCAAGACTTACAGGATCTTCCACAAACACTGTTTTAGACGGATCCAAAACATCCTGAAAACCATATTCGCCTGTCATGTCATACTCCGAATTAATCGAGTTATAACCGATTCCGCCATACACGGTCAGCACAGATATCTTTTTGGAAACGAGCGCCTGAACAGTCCAGATACGTGCGTCAAATGAAGCTTTTGAGCCCGAACTGACCTGAACTACACTCGTACCCGTATTGGAAAAGAAAAAATCCGTGTTCAGGTTTGTATAGCCGATCAGGATCGAAAGATCGATCGGTACCGTTTTTATACCCGGTATCCATTGCTTGAAATCGTGTTTTACTCCGATTCCGAAAAATTTAAGTTCAAAATCCTTCTTTTTCCCTATTGTTACGGTAGGCGCATAGCGCACAATCAGTTCCGTATTCTTGATAATTCCTACTGCCAACTGTACCATAGGAACAGGTATGTTTTTAGTCGGAATATCTTCCCCCACGCCCTTAGGTACATTAAAGGCCGGAGAGTTTACCACAGTCCCTGTAACCGGATCGGTGACAGAAGATACAAATCGAAGGCCGCCTGTAGTTCCACCAATCAATGTGGGTAAAACGGCGTCGGGTCCACCGGTTGTCAATCGCAGGTTGTTGTATTCGCTCTGGAGAAAGTTGAAAGAAAGGTCCTGATCCGGAACAGATACCAAACTCACATAAAAAGTAAGGTCAAAACCAAGCGGCTCGTGCGTAGCTGCCGTATTGTACCAGCCATTTGCAATGCCGGTGCCAAAACTATTCATAAAGGGCCGAATGTAATGATTCATGTAGGTTGACATGTCTTCACTCCCCGCTATTATAATTTCATCAAAATTCGGAAGGGTCGGGTCCGGGGTCTGGGCAAATGAACCTGTTATTATGGATATACTCAGAATGGCGCCTGATATTGTTCTTATAAGTTGCTTTTTCATATAAATGTTAGTGAAATTTCAAAAAAATATCTCAGTAAACTTCAATAATAAAGTTCAAATTAATAAAAGACGACAAAATCATAAAGTCATTCGTAAAAAAACTTCGGCATTTCACTGGATTTATTAAATTTATTAAACTACTTTTGTTGTAATAAATATTCTTCGTTGATAATAATTATTATTTAATTTTGACGTTAAGAAACCTCCAATATATTAAGCATACACTGGCCGGTCACGGACTAAAAGTAACTCACCAACGCATGGTTATTTACCAGGTGTTACAAGATACCGATACACATCCTGCTGCTGAAGGTATTTATGAAAAGATTAAAAAGATAATTCCAAGTATCAGCCTTGGAACAATTTATAAGACACTGGAGGTTTTTGTTGAAAAAGGCCTTATCAAAAGAATAAATACCAGTGAAGGCAACATGCGGTATGATGCCCGCATGGACAATCACAATCATATTTACTGCACAAATACGAAAGAAATCATAGATTTTAAAGACGAAGAGCTTGAAATGCTCATCAGGGATTTTCTCAAACGAAAAAAGATTGGAAATTTCAACCTGAAAGAATTCAGGTTACATATTTCGGGCGAAAAAATAGACCCCGGCAAGCACATTGAGATTACGTAAAAATAAAATTTTGCAATGTTATACTAATTCGTTTACATCTGATATTCTGAATCATAATTTATTTTTAAATATTTAAAATTTTTACAAACCTTTAAACCTTAAAACTATGGCAAGAGTCGCAAGAGAAATGGTAGAAAAAGCAGGAGTTGACGTTGACAAACTCCTTGAGTTACTGATTAAAAACGCATCGGCAGAATTAACTACATATTATTATTACACAATTCTTCGTGTAAATCTTATAGGTTTGGAGGGTGAGGGCCTAAAAGCTATCACGGAAGATGCTCGTATTGAGGATCGTAATCATTTTGAAGCATTGATACCTCGTATATATGAGCTGGGTGGCGCCTTGCCAAGAAATATGAATGATTTTCATGATATATCTGCATGCCCCCCAGCTTATTTGCCGGATGATCCCACTGATATTCAGGCAATGTTAAAGGTACTGGTAAATGCTGAAAGATGTGCTGTAGCCGGTTATACAGAAGTTTGCAATATGACTGCAGGCAAAGATCACAGAACTTACGATCTGGCATTGGCGATTTTACATGAGGAAATAGAACACGAAGCCTGGTTCTCTGAATTTCTTGGTGAAGGGCCCTCAGGTCATGGTGGCGCAAGACAACATGGTCACTCACCGTACGTAAGTAGATTTTTACCTGACACTATTTAGAACTTTGAAATTTAAAAGATATCTGGTTTTTTTATCTACTATAATTCATTTTTTGATCTTTTGATTCAAACTGGGATGAAAGCCAAATATGCTATGGAAGCTACACGCGAAGGTGTAGCCGAATACAGTGCCCCACTTTAATGAATAGAATCTTTGATCAAAAAAAGCTGCTGGACAAAATCTGGCAGCTTTTTTTGTAGATAATCTCTTTTGACAAGATTACCTTCTATTTTAAAATCTTTATTAGATTTAACCCGGTTGGAAGCAATCTCCATGAAATTTACAGGAAGACTTTATTCAATACAGGTTATGCTGGCAGTGGCTATCCCGTTTATTGGTTTGCTCCCGATATACTTAATCTTATGCCAAAAAGAAAAATGGCACATTCACGCGTATAAACTTAACAGGCTTTGGGCTAAAATATTTTTTTTCCTTAGCGGGATTCGTTTTGAAGTGGAGTACCGTGAAAAACTCGACAAAAACCAGCAATTTATTTTTTGTCCAAATCACAGTTCTTTTCTTGACATTCCAACGATTGAGCTCAACCGTCATCTGTTTGCTTTTGTAGGAAAAAGTTCAATGGAAAAAGTACCTGTATTTGGTTATATGTACCGCAAATTACACATCACGGTTGACAGAAACAGCCTGAAAAGCAGGTACGAATCAGTTCTGAAGTCGAGAGAAGCAATAGACATGGGGAAAAGTCTGGTAATTTTTCCCGAAGGAGGCATACTGACCACTTCTCCACCAAAAATGACGCGGTTCAAAGACGGCCCATTCCGGGTAGCTATCGAAAAAACGATTCCCCTTGTTCCGGTAACAATTCCATATAATTGGATAATTTTGCCCGACAACGGAAAATTTATCTTAAATAAAAAGTATAAAAAAGTAAAGATTATCTTTCACGAACCGATCGACACTAACGGTTTAACAATTGATGATCTTGAATATCTGAAAAAGAAAACTTTCGATATCATTGATTCTGAACTGAAAAAGCATCAGGTATATGAAGATCAACGACAAGTTACTGGATAAACTGGCCCAGTTAGCCAGAATTAATATCCCCGAATCTAAAAAGGAGAAAATAAAGGCAGAGCTTTCAGAAATTTTAACATGGATGGAAAAGTTAAGTGAACTTGATACAGACGGTGTTGAACCGCTCACCAATATGTCAAAAGAGGTAAACAGGTGGAGGGATGATAGTCCACAGCCCCAAATTGACAGGGAAATAGCTCTGAAAAATGCACCATCTCACGAATCAGGGTATTTTAAAGTTCCTAACGTATTGAAAAGCAAATGATAAGATATGTTTTCTGGGATGAATGGCCCAGGCCGTTGCAAATTATCCTGTTCATTTTCGGCTCTCTTTTCATTACTTCAATGCTTTACGCACTTGTTTGTGACGTACTCGGTTACGACATCATCCTCGATTGGGAAGTAGTAAGTCAGTCGATACCGTTGGAGGTAGCAGCAATAACAATCGATACCGGACCGTTTCACTTTCCGCTGGTCGTCAAAAATTATGTTGTAACGGACCAATATCACGGAAGTGACATCAGCGTCAACATATTTGCGGGTTATTTTTCGCTCTTTGCAATTATTTCCTCGCTCGTACTGGGTATTACTGCCACTACCTTCCTGAAAAAAATTTGGTACGTCTTAGTATCTGCCATCTTCATTGCAATTCTTGTTTTCTTTAAGATTGACACCCTACTTTTATTCGGGTGGTCTGACAATACGGCAATAGTTTTGATCATTGTTTCATATCTCGGACTGGCTTATTTCTTTAATGCAATAAAACCCTACCACGATTTTGTTCAGCGACTGAAAGCATTTACAGGTGTAACCATAGCCTGGGCCACGCTGATATACTTTTTTGCCGGGGTTGAAAAACCCTTCCTGCTTTTAAGCGCTAATGCGTTTCTGATCCCGTTTCTGACCGGCCTGGTTTTTATTTTTATGGTGTCGCACGAGATCATACATTTTGTAATTGTTGCGTTAACGCGGTCACCCACAAAGACGGGAAACAATTTAACACAATTCACGTTGTTTTCGGTGATCTACCTGGCAAATGTGCTTATATTGTATTTATACGACACCCGTGTAATTGAATGGGATTTTTATTACCTGAATCCTTACATTTTACTTGTAGTTTCAGCCTTATTGGGACTTTGGGGATTACAAAGCAGGAAAGTGTTGTTCAAAAACAGCATAAAGGATTATCCTATTCTGGTTTATATGTATCTTGTAATGGGGATTTTTTGCTTTGGAAGCCTGTTTTACTTCCTAGGAAATGCCAATGACCCGATACTGCAGGTGATTAAAGACGCGATCATTTATTCACATCTCGGATTTGGAGCAATGTTTTTCGTTTATGTGATCTTCAATTTTATGGGGATGTTGCGAAAAAATATGCCGGTTGCTAAAGTGATTTACAAGCCGTCCAATATGCCACACTTTACCTTCCGTTTTGCAGGATCGATTGTTGTATTGGCTCTGTTTCTTTTAGAAGATATTGAAGTTCCGGTAAATCACACTCTTTCTGGCATGTTCAACCATGTTGGTGACTATTATAATGAAATTGATGATAATCTGAATGCCGAAACCTACTACCATAACGGCATGTTGTATGGTTATATGAACCATAGGTCAAATTATGCACTTGCCAAATTATATGAATCAAAAGGGGAGACGGAAAATGCAATCAAACATTATGAAAATGCCATTCGCATAAGGCCAAGTGAAATGGCGTATGTAAACCTAAGCACACTTAAAATAAAACAGGGAGAATTATTTAAATCATTATTCATCCTCAGTGACGGCCAGCGCATTTTCCCTTCCGGAAGAGCAATCCTTAACAATAAAGGACAATTGTTCAGCAGGATAAGCATCCCTGATTCGGCGCTGATCTACTTTGATGCCAGCCACCGTGCTGGAGACCAGATGCATGCCGCAGCAACCAACTATATGGCACTCCTCGCCCATTCTAAATTAAATTTCGATGCCGATTCCGTTGTCCGACACTACAATGCGCGAAGCTCTGTCTCCACAATGGCCAATTTAATGTTGCTCCGGAACATGGAAGGCAATTTCAGCAGCTACCAGCTGAAATCAGAACCAAAAGATCGCTTCACTGTAAACACATCAGCCTTATGGGTAAACTATCTGATCAATCAATACCGGTATGCAGACAGCACGGTTCTGAATAAGCTTGAATCAAAGCTGTCGCATCTAACAAATAGCCAGTTTCAGGAACAGGTTGGCTCCTCCCTTGCCATCGCAAATTACCAGGCAGGATATATCCGTAAGGCAGTGGATAAGCTCAGACAATTGGCTATGACAGGTACAAAGCTGTCAAGCAGGTATTATCACGATCTCGGATTACTAATGATGGACCTGGGTGATTTTCGCCAGGCCGTGGGATATTTTGAACTTGCTTTGTCAGATAACTATAGCGACGTCGGATTTAAAATAAATGTTTGTAAACTTGAATATGACCAAAAATACGTATATGATGAATGGCTCAAACTTGCTGAAATAGATTCATTGCCAGAATCAGAAACAGCAAAATCAGTAATTAATATTCTGGCAATGTCGGAGGAGGAAGCCGCTATGCAAAATGATGAAACGTTATACCTGTTTTTGCATTATAAAAAAAGCGAATTAAATGAATCTCAAACAGATGGATTATTCCGGTTGCTGGATAGAGAGCCTCTGGTGGTGAAAACCGGACTGGATCTGGCTGAATATTATTACAAGAAAGAATATTATGGTCTTGCCGAAAAATACATGGATAACGTCATACACCTTGAAGCGGATTCAACCATCCGTCAGCAGTTGTGGTTACTCCACCTCGATAACCTGGCCCGCCGAAATGACATCAGCACATTGGAAAAGGAATTAAGCAAAGAAAAATGGATTCCCTTCGACAGACGATGGTATTACCACGCAACTATTGCGAATGGCAGAGGGGATTCGGATGAAGCTCGCCGACTATTTGAAATTGTAAAAAACATGAATCCATTTCATGAAGATGCCATACTCGCGTCAGCCGCTTATTTTCAGGAGGATCAGGAAGACCTGAAATCATACAATATTCTTGTTGAGGCATTGCTCCAAAATCCTTATTCTGCAAAGTTGGTTAAGGCATATATACTGGAATGCCTTGATGAGAACCTCCATTCATATGCATTGAGCAGCTTAAACACATTGAGGGAGCTGATTGATTATGAGGATTATGCCGGATTTGTAAAAAGATACGAAAAGTTACTACATTTCACTGAGGATTAACATTTAGTCTTAAGGCCATTATTAGTACATTAACTGACGTATGATTTACTCCGTTTAAATAAAATTGTTTGATAAAACCCATGAAAATTGGTCGATTTGCCAGCTGATGCCGTATATTAAATTAATAATTATTATGAAATGGCAATCAGTTTAACTTTTTATGGCTCCGGCTCATCTTTAATTAAAGATATGCTATGCAAAAAATGATCGAAACACACGAACTTGCAAGAATATACCACATGGGTAGTGAGGTGGTTAAAGCATTGCAATCCATAACCATAGATATTTACCGGGGTGAATATGTTGCCTGTATGGGTCCTTCCGGATCGGGTAAATCCACATTGATGAATATTATCGGATGCCTTGACACCCCAACAGGCGGTACCTATATCCTGAATAACCATGATGTAAGCGATCTGACTGAAAACGAACTTGCTGAAATCAGAAACAAGGAAATCGGCTTTGTTTTTCAGACCTTTAATCTGCTTCCCAGGGCTACCGCGCTTGATAATGTTGCTCTCCCATTGATTTATGCAGGTTATGGAAAGTACGACCGGGAAGAAATGGCATTAAATACATTGGAAAATGTGGGACTGGCTGACAGGGCAAATCATAAGCCTAATGAACTTTCTGGTGGTCAGAGGCAACGTGTTGCCATTGCCAGAGCTCTTGTAAATAACCCCAGCATTATTCTTGCTGACGAACCTACCGGTAACCTTGATTCAAAAACATCTTTCGATATTATGGGCCTTTTTGCAGAACTGCACGAACAGGGCAACACTATTATTGTGGTTACACATGAACAGGACATATCGAAATACGCACACAGGATAATAAAATTACGGGATGGACTTGTTGAATCGGATGAAAAAAATGAAAATATAGTTCAACACACCAAAACCAAAAGTACTGTAGTTACCTCATAAAACTAAGAATGAAAATTTATACCCGTTCCGGTGATAAGGGACAAACTTCTTTGCTTGGAGGAAAAAGGGTATCAAAGTCTGATTTGAGGATAGAAGCGTATGGAAATGTCGATGAACTCAATGCCTACATTGGACTCCTACGTGACCATAAGGAGAATGCAACCCGAGCCGGGTATCTCACCGAAATACAAAACCAGCTTTTTACCATCGGCTCGCATCTTGCTGTAGAACCTGGTAAATCCTTCGATTATATACCCGAAATAAAGGAATCATTTATTGACTCTCTTGAAAAAACCATCGACTATATGAACGAAAATTTGCCCGAAATGAAAAATTTTGTGCTACCAGGCGGGCACCTGCTTGTATCATGGTGTCATGTGGCGAGGTGTGTATGCCGGAGAGCAGAACGAAGTGTGATAACACTTTCTGAAAAGCAGAAAATTGATGAAATCATTATCAGATACCTCAATCGCTTATCCGATTATTTGTTTGTACTTTCGCGTAAAATTGCCAATGATCTTAATGTAAAGGAAGTTCCCTGGAAACCACGTGATTAGTGTCTGTTTTTAATGTTTTATGTAAAAAAAGCGTTTTCTTTTGAAACACACATTTTAGTTTATTAATGGTTGATACGTTTGAAATTTCTGTAAATAAAGTAGCGGAATCAAGATTATCAAAGGTTGATTTTGATGGAATAAAATTTGGTCGCGACTATTCCGATCACATGTTTATGGCTGATTTTTATGATGGAAAATGGCATGATTCACGCATCGTGCCCTTTGCTCCGCTTACGCTAAGTCCGGCAAATGTAAGCCTGCATTACGGCCAATCTGTTTTCGAAGGAATGAAAGCATATAAAAATGCAAATGGCGAAGTGCTGTTGTTTCGCCCATTAGTTAATTCTCGAAGAATAAATATATCTGCAAAACGTATGTGCCTCGCCGAAATCCCTGAAGAAATATTCATGGGCGGAATTCTTGAACTTTTGGCTCTCGATAAAGACTGGGTACCCGACCGTGAGGGTACCTCATTGTATATACGCCCCTTGTTGTTCGCCATGGATGAATATATCGGAATAAAACCTTCAGATACGTTTAGATTTATGATTATAACCTGCCCTGCCGGAGCATACTATTCACGCCCGGTGAAAGTGATGATAGAAACCCATTACACCCGCGCTGTAGAAGGTGGAACCGGTTTTGCAAAAGCGGCAGGTAACTACGGCAGTTCGCTTTATCCGACCAAATTAGCGCAGGAAAAAGGCTACGATCAGATAATATGGACAGATGCAAAATCGCATGAGTATGTGGAAGAATCCGGCACAATGAATGTCCTGTTTATCATAGATGATATACTGGTTACCACACCTACGGGCGATACAATTCTTAAGGGAGTAACCCGTGACAGCGTTCTTACGCTTGCCAAAGATCATGACCTGAAAGTAGAAGAACGAAAGCTGAGTGTAGTAGAGCTGATCGATGCTGCTAAATCCGGCAGGCTTCAGGAAGCATTTGGCGTGGGTACAGCTGCATCCATTGCATCTATCAGCAATATCGGCTTCCAGGAAACCGATTATAAGCTTCCGGTTGAAATGCTGTGGGCAAAGCGATTTACGACATGGCTCGACGAAATCAAAACCGGTAAAGTGGAAGATAAATATGGGTGGATAATGAAAGTCTGACATTATCGCAGTTAATTACCCTTTTTTCACTTTTAAATATTGATGGTTTTAGTTAAACAACCACGCGCGATTATATCATTAAAATATGTCCTTTCTGTATCTTTCTTGTTCGCCGCGCTTACACCATCATTTACGCAGGATTACCTTGTCCTGGAAAAATTGGGAACAAAAAAAGGTATGAATACTATCCGGGAGACCCAATTACATTCCGGATTAAAGGAAAAACATTCAGAAGAGATAAGATCAAAGCGCTGACAGACAGTTCTCTGATATTTAATGGAGGAAATGTAGCATTTAAGCTGATAGAGAGTATAAGTCTGAAAGAACATAAACAGTGGATGGCCGGTATTGGATCTGCATTAATAACGGCCAGTGCAGGCTATTTTTTGATAGACCAGTTTAACAACAGTATCATACAGGGAAACAGGCTTAGTATTGATGATCAGGTCGTTAAAATATCCTTGACCTTAGTGGCGTCTGGCACAACATTGATGCTATTAAGTAAAAAACATGTTAACACTACCAAAAACTGGCGGTTAAGGCTGGTGAATATTTATTAATAGCTTGCGAAATCACAAAATGGTAAGTGATTGAAGTAGTTGCTTAACTTGTGGGAGTTTACTTTTTAAGCAATGCATACAACGCTCTTCCTTATTATAATTTTAATTATATTTCGTTTCTACCCAATTCCCCATCATTGTGGTTGGGTTAATCCCACACATTGTTACATTTGCTCCACAGCAGTAATTTAAAATATTTTAATACATGACCACAGATCAATTCAAAGATGTAAAAGCCAGAATAGCGGCTTTGAGGAGGTATCTTTGACTACGATACCAGAATTGAAGAAATAGAAGAAGAAGAGGCGTTGTCCACACAACCCAGCTTCTGGGAAGACCCCAAAGAAGCTGAAAAGTCACTGAAGAAAATCCGTTCAAAAAAATTATGGACGGACAATTTCGAAAAGGTACACCACCTGTTTGAAGACCTTGAAACTCTTCAGGATTTTTTTGAAGCCGGTGAAACGGATGAAGCAGAGATTGACGCTGCTTTTGAGATGGTAGCAAAGGCTGTGGATGAACTTGAGTTTAAAAAAATGCTCAGCGACAAAGAGGATCAACTCGATGCCGTTATGGAAATTAATCCAGGCGCCGGTGGCACCGAAAGCCAGGATTGGGCAGAGATGTTGATGCGTATGTATATCATGTGGGGAGAAAAAAACGGCATGAACGTTAAGCAGGTAAATTATCAGCCCGGGGATACGGCAGGTATAAAATCAGCAACCCTTGAGTTTGCCGGAGATTTTGCTTATGGTTATCTGAAATCGGAGATCGGGGTTCACCGGCTGGTCAGAATTTCACCTTTTGATTCAGGAGCACGCCGGCATACATCATTTGCCTCGATATATGTGTACCCGGTCGTAGATGACAGCATAAAAATTGAGATCAATCCCGCCGAAATCACATGGGAAACGTACCGTTCAGGAGGAGCGGGCGGACAAAATGTAAATAAAGTGGAAACAGCCGTTCGTCTGCGCCATGCACCCTCCGGTATCATTGTAGAATGCCAGCAGGAGCGTTCGCAGCTTCAAAACAAAGAAAAGGCACTGAAACTCTTGAAATCAAGACTTTATCAGGTTGAATTAGAGAAAAAGAACGAAGAACGGGATGCCGTTGAAAGTTCAAAAATGAAAATTGATTTTGGCTCCCAGATCAGGAATTATGTTTTGCATCCCTATAAAATGGTGAAAGATAACCGAACCGGTGTTGAACGGAGCGATCCTCAAAATGTGCTTGACGGTGATATCAACGATTTTATAAAAGCTTTTTTAATGGGGCAGTGATTTTCGCCTTGTTTCTCTCCTAATTCAGAAAAGAGTTAATAATGAATCACGTATCTTACTGAAAGCGCAATTTCATCCCACACAAAATGTGTGGTCGACAAAATATTCAGAAATGGTTTCCAATCCAGCGCCAGATTTAAGGGTATCTCATCAAAAGTATATTCCATTCCTACAATGCCGTCCACACCTGTAAATAATTTTGTGCCTTCCTCCGAATCACCTGGGTAATCCCAGAAGCCAATGTGAGCTCCTACTCCGTAGTACCACGACAATCCCCGGTAATCAACCAGCGACTGGGTAATCTCCCCCAGCGCTACAATATTAATCCCTCTCCATCTTGTAGAAATTATGCCCTCTAACAAAAAACGCTTGCTGACCAGAGTTTTCCCAGTCAACCCTGATGCATTACCCAGTCTCAATCCAGCAGCATTCTGGTAAAACTGGGCATCCGCTCGAGGGGCAATCAGCGCTAAAAGCAGCAACATCAAAATCAATTCCTGTTTTTTAATATTTATCGAATACATATAAGTACCTCAATGCTATTCTAAAAATCCACATCTTTGGGGCTTCAAAAATAACCAACCTGTTGGACTCAACAAATTCTCATACACTATTTAGTCTTCAATTTCTACTTCTTTGCCTCAGTTCGTTCTTGTTTTTCGGCAGTTTCAACATGATCATTCCTGAATTACCAGATTATCTTGAAAATTTAGGAGGTGGCGAATATAAGGGACTGATCATATCAGTTTTTACAATTACTGCGGGTTTGTCGCGCCCGTTCAGCGGCAAGCTGGCCGATACGATTGGCAGAATACCGGTAATGATATTCGGAGCTTTGGTATGTTTTTTGGTTGGGTTTTTATACCCGGTGTTTGGCAGTATAACTGCTTTCATGCTCCTCCGTCTTGTGCATGGTTTTTCAACCGGTTTTAAGCCTACCGGTACAGCCGCATATGTTGCCGATATAGTTCCGTATGACCGGCGTGGGGAAGCAATGGGAATCCTGGGGATAGCAGGAAGCCTGGGAATGGCAGCCGGACCGGCCATAGGAAGTGAAATAGCCATGCGTTTTTCGCTGGAAACCATGTTCTATGCATCCTCATTCACCGCATTATTATCGGTAATAGTACTTGTCGGAATGAAAGAAACGCTGAAAAAAAAGGTGAAATTCAGTTTCAGATTGTTGCGTATTCATCCGGCTGAAGTGCTGGAACCCAGGGTGTTTGCACCCTCCGTGCTGATGATGCTTACCGCATTTCCTTTTGGTATTATTCTCACACTGATCCCTGATTTAAGTGCACATCTTGGATTTGAAAATAAGGGCACATTTTTTACCGCATTAACGCTTTCATCAGTGCTGATCCGGTTTTTTGCAGGCAAAGCATCCGATAAATTCGGAAGAATCGCGGTGCTTAAGATCTCTACCATGTTGTTAGCCGTTTCATTGGTAGCAGTAGCTTTTGCTGCATCCAAAGAGACATTTCTTCTAGCCGCAATCTTAACGGGAATTGCAGTCGGGATGAATACTCCATCTATTTTTGCCTGGACTGTTGACCTGAGTGATCCTGATTTTAGGGGTCGGGCCATGTCCACTATGTTCATTGCCCTGGAGATCGGTATTGGTTTCGGAGCGCTACTTTCCGGCTGGATTTACAGCAACGATGTAGCGAATCTTCCGACATCCTTTCTACTGGGATCGGTTACCTCATTTATGGCCTTTCTATATATACAGTTTTATTATAAGCCAAATAAGGATCTAAAAAATGAAAACGCTTAACCGATGGAGAAAAACTTCTCCCGCAAGCTTTTATTATGTTGCCATCGGATCTGCCTTAATTATACTTTCCATTCCGTGACTAAAGTAAAGGTTTGAAGTACTTCCAGGCTTCCTCTGAAAACGAGTAATATGAAGTTTTTTCGTATTAATTCCTCCATGAATTAAGCATTTTCCACATATTCAATTTGAAACCTGATATAGTGGAGAGAAATCTTTATCACAACGAATATCTCGTTCACTATTTATTCAGGCTTCAGACTCGGGCAAGAGCTCTAATAATTTATCGGGCATTAGCCCTTTTATAAATAACAACGCTTTATAAATAACCAGGCTGCAACCTTTTTTAAAAACATACGTCTTTAACCTAAATCCATAGAATAAAATCGTTTGCCATGAAAAAATACGTCTATCCATTTCTATTAAGTGTGTTGGTACTACTTTGTGTATCTATTGATTCCATTGCGCAAAAAGAGACAAGGGATTTACCGGAATTTACGATGATTTCGTTTTCGATTTCGGGGCATCTGTATATCAGGCAGGGTAACAAACAAAGTGTAGTGCTTGAAGGCGATGACCTGGATGAGATTGAAACGGAAGTATCAGGTAGTAGATTGAAAATCAAAAGGGAAAACAGCATCTGGAAATGGAATAACAAACGCGTAGATGTTTATATTACATTAAGGAAACTGGAAGGTGTATACGTAAGCGGATCGGGAAAAGTAACCGGAGAGTCAAAATTTGTAATGGAGGAAATGGATATTTCAGTAAGCGGATCGGGTAATGTCGAGCTTGAGTTGGAAGCGGGTGCCATTGATACGAGTATTTCGGGATCAGGGAAAATCAAGCTGGAAGGTAATACGAAAGATATAAAAATTTCTATCAGCGGATCGGGCCGGATGTCGGCGGAAGACCTCCGGTCGGAAAGGTGCAAAATCAGAATCAGCGGGTCAGGGTCGTGCCGGATTTATGTGACCGAAGAAATTGATGCGCGTGTGAGCGGTTCGGGCAATATTTACTATCGGGGAAATCCGGATAAAGTATACCGCCATGCATCCGGCAGTGGGAGTATTAAAAAAATGTGATGATTTTTTCTTGTAGAAGTATCACAAATAGCCTCAATCTTCCAAGCTTCCAAGTCCATTCTCAGAGTGTAGCGAAGAGGCTCAATAGTATGTTCCTTTAAAACGTTGTAATAAAGATTTTCCTCCCGGAAAATCGGGATCGAAATGACAGAGTCAAATAATAATCAAACCTTTGTCCTTACCTTTTCCCAGTCTTTTATCTGCCAGCATACGTGACCGGTACAAAGTTTGTTGTTATCTGCATCAAATATTTCAACCTGGCAGTCTACTTCCACAGCTCCGTACTGTGCTACCGGATTGCTCACCTGCTCCTCAATCCATTTATCAGACACTTCAAAACGGACATGTGCATCGGTTTTACCCTGGTAGTGGTATTCCATTTCAATTTTTTTCATAATGATACGGTACTTTCTGAATTCCAACGATGTAAGCAACGTTAGTCCTGTAACGTATTCAGTGAGAGTGGCAAGGGCGCAGGCATGTAAGCCTTTTATATGATTCAGGTTTTTCCTGATATACGGAAGTATCATCACCAAGCCTTTTTCTTCTACCTTTTCAATCAGAAACCTATGGGGTTTGTTGAAAGGTATAATATGCCACATGATCCGGTTTAACAACCACAGATGGAATGCGGACTTTTTGGCTTTCAGAAATAATTTAGAAGGGTCTTTCATCGGCTTTTGTTTGGTTTATTATAATTTGGCTAGCCTGAATATAAACATATAAAAATATTCCGGGTTATATAATCACAAATTTATGATATGAAGAAAAATACGAAGAAATCGTTATAAAACGGTATAAATATATCTGTGGATGTTACTTCAAGACCTTTATTTCCAATGTGGAAACTCAATCCCGGAGAAGAGGAATTTACTGTAATGCGGATTCGCATAAAAGGAATAGACAACGGTATTTACAGGTATTATGAATATTTATGATAAATATGACGCCGTGAGGGGCGCCGCTTCAATGGCGAGAACCAAAGGTTAAATGTACACTGCCGCGGCCAATCTTTTACTCGAAAAGAAATTTAACCGAATGGAATTTATCCACGAGAATATTTAGGCGAAAAGACCGATAATCTTGAATTTATTCTTGAATATCAAAAGCAAAGACGAATTAATTATCAGTTCATGGAGTTGGAAAATAGAAATAATTCTTAATTTGACGGCTTTTGTAAGATGGATACTAAAGAAATAACACTAAAAACTCCACGGAAGCCTACGCTTTTCCTGTCGATTATACCCTTAGCTGTGCTTATAGCCCTGCTGGGAACGAATGTTTACCTCTTTGGAGACGATACCCTTTCAGGTTCAAACCAGATAGCATTGTTACTGGCAGCAACTGTTGCCGGGGTGATCGCTGTAAAACTGGGTTACGACTGGCTTGAAATCCAGAAAGGCGTTGTAAAATCAATAAGCTCCGCCATGTCTGCTATTCTCATTCTGTTGCTGATAGGTTCCCTGTCGGGCACATGGCTCATCAGTGGGGTAGTGCCGGCCATGATTTACTACGGTCTTAAAATCCTGAATCCAACTATTTTTCTGCTAGCTGCCTGTGTGGTCGCAGCCATTGTTTCACTTGCCACCGGGAGTTCGTGGTCAACTATAGCAACCGTAGGTATTGCACTGCTTGGCATAGGTAAGGCATTGGGTCTCGAGGAAGGATTAATAGCAGGAGCGATCATTTCCGGTGCGTATTTCGGAGATAAAATGTCACCATTATCTGACACTACAAATCTGGCTCCGGCCATGGCAGGTACCGACCTGTTTACACATATCAGGTACATGATCCATACAACCGGGCCTTCTATTGGGATAACCCTTCTTATCTTTCTTGTATGGGGGTTCTTTATTGACGTCGGTCCGGCGTCCAATGATATTCCTGGAATCCTGGCATCCATCGACAACACATTCAACATCAACCCGCTGTTGTTCATTGTACCGGTTCTGGTTATTGGTATGATCGTTAAAAAAGTTCCGGCATTACCGGCTCTCCTGGCTGGTACCCTGCTCGGCGCACTGGCGGCAGTTATTTTCCAACCTCATATCTTCGATAACATATCCGGAATTACAGATGGTAATAATCTGAAGTCCGGGTACATAGCCATTATGAAGGCAATGTATACCAGGATAAGCATAACTACTGATAATGAAATGGTCAATAATCTCCTTTCAACTGGAGGTATGGCAGGCATGCTCAATACAATCTGGCTTATACTGACAGCTATGGTTTTTGGCGGTGTCATGGAATCGGCACACATGCTTCAGCGTATTGCCTCACAAATTATCAAGCTCGCTCACTCGACAGGCTCACTTATTGCCGCCACGGCCGGCACTTGCATATTTTTTAATGTTACTGCCTCCGATCAATATCTGGCAATTGTGGTTCCCGGCCGGATGTTCCGGACTGCTTTCAAGGACAAGAGTTTAAAACCTGAAGTGTTAAGCAGAACCCTGGAAGACTCAGGGACGGTCACGTCGGTACTGGTGCCCTGGAACACATGCGGGGCCACCCAATCCACCGTTCTGGGTGTGGCTACACTCACGTATGCACCATTCTGCTTCTTTAATATTATCAGCCCGTTCATGACCATCATTTTTGGCTATTTTAATATCAAGATCAGGCGCATAAAACCTGAAGAGCAGCAAAAAATTGCTGCTTAATTATGTTTAATAACGAAATTTCCCATGAGGAAGTTAATGCGCTTCCTTTATTAAGATTCGAAGGTAAAACTTTCGTTATTTCTAACAACAAGGGATTGTACAATACTTTTGATGAGATAAACCGCGCATCGTTTGTCGGATTCGATACCGAAACAAAACCCAATTTTATAAAAGGCAGATCAAACAGTGTCGCCCTCATCCAGATCGCCCTGGAAAAAAAAGTTTTTCTGATTCGCATAAATAAAACAGGACTTGTAAACGAGATATGCTCGTTTTTCGAATCCGGTGTCTGTAAAATCGGCATTGCTTTGCATGACGATATTAAAGCGCTTCGGCAGGTGAAGATGTTTGATCCAAGAGAATTTATCAATTTGAATGTCCTGACTGCTGAGATGGGTATTAAAAATCAGGGTATCCGTAAACTTGCCGGAATCATTCTGGAAGGGAGAGTATCCAAAAGCCAGCAGTTATCTAACTGGGAAAACGAACGGCTTACCGGATCCCAGATAAACTATGCAGCCACCGACGCCTGGGTATGCTGGAAAATGTATGCCAAGTTACAAAAAGAGGGATACGTTTGAAAACCAGCTCACATTGCGAATAATTAAATCGCCTGAAACAGCAATATAAAAAATCATATTCTTTTCCTGCAATTCATACTATTTAAATCCGAATCAGCATCCAGCCCTTTTGAGGTGTACATCAATGACCGGAAGTGTACGAATATGACCACTTTTATAAGCGCTCAAATTATGTAATTATCTGATTTACTGTAAGATATATTTGTGGCATATTGATTGGTTTGTATTAGCTGGTCAAAAACTCAAAATAATAAAATAATGAAAAAATTACGAAAAAGTTTAAATGGAATAAGTATTGCAATAGCTGTTGTAATGCTGACAGTTACAGGCACCTTAACCTATGCCAATCCTAATGTAGATAATAAAAACTCCGACTCGTTGAAAACAGATGATCCTGTAATTAATGAAATTTATTTTACTGATCAGGAATGCTCGGATTGCAAATTCATCACCATTATTAATATGAATGATGAGATTGTTTATGATAAGTTAGTAAAAGACAGTAAGCACATAAAGGACCAAAAGTTGTTGAAACTTTTAGCTAAAAGTGATTTTATGATGAGAAATTATATCACGGATTACTATATACTTTCCAATTAACCAGTTATCCTACAACGTGATCCGGAGGCGCTTAACTTAATAAGCGCCTTTTTTTTATGTGTTTTATTAAGTTACTTCGCTGCAAAAGGAGTTCTCAAAATTGTTCTCGCTCAATAAAGACATACAATTATTTAAAATAATCGGGTTGTTTCTCGGTCCGGTTTTCTTTTTACTGGTCGTTTTTGGCTCGGAAGATTCCATGCTTGCACCCGAAGCATGGAAAGTGCTCGGACTGGCTGCATGGATGGTGACCTGGTGGGTTTCAGAAGCGGTTCCGATTCCTGTAACTGCTTTACTTCCGCTCATAATGTTTCCGATACTTGGTGTTTTCGATATTAAAGAATCTACCGCTCCCTATGCCAGTCCCATTATTTTTCTTTTTATGGGTGGCTTTTTTATTGCACTGGGACTTGAAAAGCATGGATTACATAAGCGTATTGCCTTAAACCTGATCCGCATTACCGGTACGCATGCAAACGGAATTATTCTGGGGTTTATGATAGCCACAGCATTTCTCAGCATGTGGATAAGCAATACGGCCACTACCGTGATGATGCTGCCAATCGCCATGTCGGTTATCGACCTGATGGTAGAAAGTGATTTGACGCAACAGAAAGACCATAACCCACGTTCATTCCAGGTGTTTTCAGTGGGGCTTTTATTAAGTATCGCCTATTCAGCAAATATTGGAGGCACAGCCACCATTATAGGCACACCACCTAACATTGTACTTGTGGGCTATTTGAATGAATTTATTGACTATGAAATGGAGTTCAGCAAATGGATGCTAATTGGTATTCCCATCAGCTGTACAATGCTTATGCTTACGTATCTTTTGATCACAAAGGTGCTTTTTCCAAACCGATTGGGTGTAATCAAAGGATCCGGAGACGTTTTGAGGAAACAGTTGCTGGAATTGGGTAAAATGAGCACTGAAGAGCGTCTTGTGGCCTTTATTTTTGCTATGACAGCTTTGGGATGGATATTTAAAAAATACATCAATTTATTATTAGGTGGAGAATTCCTGAATGACACCGTAACTGCTATGTCCGGTGGCTTATTAATGTTTTTGGTTCCGGTTAATCTGAAAAAAGGAATATTTCTGATGAAATGGGAAGATACCCGGCGAATGCCATGGGGTATCCTTATCCTTTTTGGAGGTGGTTTGTGTCTGGCCAAGGGTATGGAAACCACAGGTTTGATTCAGCTTATCGGCGACGCCATTTCCGGCAGCGGTCATTTACAAATATGGCTGATCACAACAATTTTGATCACGATAATGTTGTTCATGACTGAATTGATGAGTAATGTAGCGTTGACTACGATCTTCATCCCTGTTGTAATTGGTATTGCAACAGGATTTGGCCTCAATCCGGTTTTGGTAACTATTCCTGTGACAATGGCTGCAAGCTGCGCATTTATGATGCCTATTTCCACGCCTCCAAATGCCATAGTTTTTGCAAGTGGTAAGATCAGGATCAAAGATATGATGAAAGCCGGTTTTATCCTGAACATTGTAAGCATTGTAGTGCTGGTTATAGCTACCTATAGCATTATTGAATGGGTGTTTGGATGAGCCAATTCTCTTGTTGTAAAATGCTTGTGATATTACAGGTAATATGCCGCATCAGTAGTGTTTGAATCGCTTCATTTTGAAAATGGCTAAAAGGAACATCATATTGCAATCCAGTATACACAAAATGCAATTTTATACTATATTTAAGGTTGAAGCGGATACGCATAATGTAGATAAGGAGCATTGAGTGACGTTTAGCCAAATGTTGGCTGCCATACCGATTTTAATGACTTGAAAAGATGGTCGAATCAATTGAATCTAGGTCTAGAAAACTTGATGTATCGAATGCAATTGAAGCGGTAACAATTAATGAATTTAAGTCGATAATCTATGATCACAAAGGTGCCGCTTTCTCAAAATTCCTGCTACTGGCCGTAGGTATTGAATATCTTGGAGCTTGCTTAGACGACTTTCCTTTTGACGAACCCAAAGAATCAGAAAATAGATTCAATAAATCTTTGAAGAAATTATTTCCGAAATCCTACGATAAATTCGCCAAGAAATCGGCAAAAGTGTATTTGTTTAAGGAATTTAGATGTCCTTTTGTACATCAACTTAGGCCAGGTAAGAAGATCTCATTAACTCACCGATTAGAATCTAAAAAAGAAGGGACATCGCATCTTCACTATATCAAAAATGGTGGTCTTGTTCTCGTTTTGGAAGACTTATTCGACGACTTTGAGAAAGCTAGCAAAAAACTAATTAATGACTTTAAAACAGGCAAAGTGACAAACAAAAAAGGTGAAGCGAACTTCCTTGTGGTAACTAGTATCAGAAACAATGAATAATGGCAATGCAGCCAACACAGGGCTATAAACCATGGCTAAAAAAGTGGTTATTTTCTAACGGTCTTTGATTTTTCCTTAGGTTTTAGATACTTTGTTAGGAAATGTAAAACCACGGCTCATAGCCTGATACGTTGTATATCCTTAAATCAACCAAGCTGAAAAATGAGAAATACTCCTAATCGATTTAAAAATATGAATTTAGACTGTTAATAGCGGAAATAATAATCGTTTAATTCGTAAGTGTCCATGATCAATAAATACAACAACTTACCAAATGAACTGATTGATTTTTGGCAAGATACTAACTCGATACCAATAAAAGCCCTTGCCTCACCGACTCGACCCCTACCCGAAATTGGATTGAAAGGGAGAGCGGATTGCCATGGTTAAAGCTACAACTGCCTCCTCATACTGAAGCGCTGAAGGAAGCTCAAGCGATAGACAAATTTTATGAAACACCGACCCGAAAGTTCATCCTGGATGCATGTCAATATGTCTGCATGGCCTTGGGACCATTTGAAACGCTTGGACCAAGGAGCTATGGATATGAGTCCGATGAAACGGCTCCTTATCACTGGACGGAAATAACCCGGTCTCTATACCAATATTTGGTATATTTGAAATAAAATTTACATTATGCCAAAAAATACATCAATTACTTTAGGTGAATATTTCGAGCAAATCATTCAAAATAGTATTAAATCAGGAAGATATGCTTCCGTAAGTGAAGTGGTTAGAGCTGGATTGCGATTGGTGGACGAAGAAGAGAAAAAGATTCGACTATTAAGAGCCGCAATTGAAGCTGGTGAAAAAAGTGGATATGTCAAAAACTTTGACCCTATTAAGCATTTAGCAGAATTAAATAGAAAATATGCTAAATGAAATATAGTTATGAATTAAGCGAACTCGCCAAACTTGATTTAGAAGATATTTGGATATATACAGTCAAAAGGTGGTCTCTCAACCAAGCAAATGAATATTATGAGTTAATAATAGATGAGATTATAGAAATCTGTAAAAACCCTCAACTCGGAAAATCTATAGAACGAATAAAGAAGTTGCATAGACTCAGAAAGATTAAATCACATCTAATAATTTATAAGATTGATAATAAAACGGTTTACGTAAATAGAATACTACATAAAAAAATGGAAATAAACTCAAAACTAAATGAATAAGTCACCCTACAATCGAGTAGTTGGCTCCGTCATCCACTACTCCGCATAAAGACCTGTATTGTTTTTTCTTTCGTTCATTTTCTTGACACAAAACGAACCAACCCCGAAGGTCCAACGGTCCTTTAGGACTCCTTCGGAGACTCCCATGGAGGATCCCTACGGAAACAGGAAAACAGTTAAAGAGGGATTTCATAAACCTGAAATCCCTCTTGTCTTGCCAACCGGTAATTTACCCGTTAGGTAACGCCTTATCTCTATCACGCTTTTCTTCGATGATATATGAAATGCCCAGCCCAACACCACCAAATATGAATAGCATTGAAAAGTACGCTATCTCTTCCATATCCAGTGCATAATCAAGTAAATAACCGGCAAATAAACCCAGCCCGGCTCCGATCAACAACAGCGAAAACCGTAATGGCCAAAGCGCCTGCCCCGTTTTATTTGATATGCTAAGATCGCCAGGGTTTAACCCCTTTTCGATCATTCCAAGTCGTTCTATATTAGTATATTTACGTATATACACGATTGTTATCAATATGCCGATTGATAGAATGATCAACCACAAAATTCCTAAAACTCCTTCTCCCATAATAATTGAATTTTAATTGTTTCGTCCTTTTTGACGCATCGTTTCTACATAAGGTTACAGCATGAGCAAAATTATTCCCACATACACTTCTTACAAGGAGATTGCCCGATCTGTCGTCGGGCAATGACGTGCCCGGACTAAGGGGTTGGGTGTTGCTCAGAGATTCGCTAAAAATGTGATCGCGAAATTCCGTGCATGTGATGGTGATAATATTGGCTATCAGGTAAGGATGGCAGGTCACGGGCCTCGCCGGCGCGCTGGCCTAGCTGGAAGACCCGCACCAGTGTAAGTAGGTGAGATCCCCAGGCCCAAACGTCATCCCGGCTTGTCCGGGTAATCCCCCAAACGAATCACTGATTTTAATTTTCTTCTGTGCGCTATTTTTAAACCAAAAGATAATGCATGATTTATGTAACTTGTATTAAGATCTTTACGTCCAAGATATTGTGAGTAAGACTTATTCTGAAATTTCAGACCGGGATACCATTGCAAACATTCTGAAAGGTGAAACACAGGAATACCGTGTTCTGGTTGACCGGTATAAAAATTATGTTTATGCTATTATTGTCAGAATTTTAAATAATAAGGAAGAAGCGGAAGAGGCTGCACAGGACACTTTTATCAAATGTTTTCAGTATTTAAAAAGCTTCAGTGGTAAATCCAAATTCTCAACCTGGCTTTATCGTATAGCTTTTAATACGGCAATCAGTTATAAAAGAAAACCGAAAATTGTGGTGTCCGGATTGGAGAATATTATGCATAATGTAGCCTCAGCTGAACATGATACATCGCATGGATTATACCAGGATGACAAAAAAAATGCAATAGAGAATGGTTTGCTTGAACTTGCACCCGTGGATGCAACGGTTTTGACACTTTTTTATCTGAAAGAATGTAGTATGGAAGAGATATCAAAAATAACCGGAATTAAAACTAATGCAGTCAAGGTGAAGCTGTTCCGTGCGCGTAAGAAGCTGGCTGAAGTATTAAAAAATAGCTTTTCATTAGATATGGAGACATTGTTATAAAAGATTATATTTACAGAAATGATTACGGATAAGGAAATACAGGAATTGATTGACGGAAGCCTTACAGAAGAAAGGGCCGGCCTGCTTAGGAAACAGATTAACGGCGATGAAGTATTGCTACAGCGTTATACTGTTTTTAAAAATATTGATTCAGTATTGTCAGATCAGGCGTTACCTGAAACCAAACCCGGATTCACCGAATCGGTGATGCGTAATCTGCCCGCAGCACCTCTTTCCGAAACCATAAAACCTGAATTATTTTGGAAGAGAAATTTGATTATGGTATTGGGTATTATTGCTGTTTGTTCTGTTGCAGCTGTGGTATTGCTATCACAGTTTTCGTTAGCTGAGGTTATCCCGTCCATTGAGCCTCAGCAAATTATATTAAAGGAAAAGACTTTTACAATTGATCCGAACATAGGATTCCGACAAGAATTGTTTTTCAAGGGGCTGATCTATCTGAACGCATTTCTATGTATTTTCCTGCTTGAAAAAGCAGTTTTAAGGCCTTTTTTCAAGCGTCGCCGACAGCAATACGCATTTTAAAACCTGCTGACTATTCGTTCAACTTGCGAAATATACCCTCCTCCAAAAAGGTTTACATGTACAAGCAGGGGATACAGGTTATAAATTTCCTGTCTTTCAAAAAAACCCGGAGCTAAAGGTCTGGTTTGCTCATATGCGGTATAAAAAACAGTATCAAATCCTCCGAAAAGTGTAGTAAATGCAATTTCAATTTCCCTGTTTCCATAATACACGGCCGGATCAATGATTACCGGTTCTCCCCCCGGGCCGGTCATCAGGTTGCCACTCCAGAGATCGCCATGGATCAGTGCAGCCGGCTCGTTTTCAGGTAATATGGATGGCAGAGACGTGAAAAGCCGGTAAAAAGCATTACGGATAGCCTGCGTTAACTTACCTGAATCCATGGCTCGTTTAAGCTGGACTTCCAACCGTTGATTGATGAAAAAATCAATCCAATTGTCGGCAAAATTATTTATTTGTGGCAAGGAACCTATGTAATTATCATGATCCAGGCCAAAGTGGTTAATGGTATGCTGATGCATCGTTGCCAATTGCTGCCCAAGCTGTTCCCAATAGTTACCAGACCGGGGTCCGCTGGTAATGTATTCGGTAAGTAAAAATGAGTAAGTGTATGCTTCCTCTGTAAAAAGTGGTTTCGGTATCCTCACAGTTTCGGATTTGAGAAGTAATTCTAGCCCCTTAAATTCAGCCTCAAACATACTTGGAAATTCATTTTTGAGGTTCCATTTAATAAAGAAGTGACCTGCTTCGGTTTCTATTACGCCGGTGCTGTTTATACAACCTCCGGAAGTATATCGAAAGCTAACAAACTTCGTTGGCATGCCGGTATATTCACCTATTCGCTGAATTGCTTTCTTCTCTATTTGTTCAGGAATCATCTTGCATTGCTAAAAAAACCTGCTTAAAAATAAGCAGGTTTCACTTTAATCAGAATTAATTCGAACGGTTAACGGCTTGCGAACACACTGCAGGTTTCAACCATTTGGATAAATTCCCTGCGATATCCATTCTTATCATCGCCTTTGGCCGATTGTGCCCATTGAATTACATTGCCGCATGTAGCAATCCCTTTAAATTCACTGTCACGAAGTATCATGCCAAATGATGCTACTGCCGCAGCCCATCTGAAATTATCTGATGTCTGCTCCCAGGATACCTCACGGTCTTTCACAACAGTGGTAATAAGCCGGCTCCGGTTTTCATCCGGAAGCTTATACCTTAACTTGATCGTTACCAGTTCGGATGATTTATGTGCATTTGGATTTGTTCTGACTGACTGGTACTTCAGTTCATCTACATTATATAGCAGTGTATCCTCCACTCCCGCAGGTATGATCTCATACAGCGCCGTTACGGTATGCCCTGAGCCGAGATCGCCAGCGTCCTTTTTGTCATTGTTGAAATCTTCATCCTTCAATGCCCGGTTTTCGTAACCTATCAGCCGGTAAGCCTGCACTTTTGCAGGGTTGAACTCCACTTGTATCTTCACATCTTTGGCAATGGTAAACAAAGTGCCTCCAAATTCCTTTTTAAGAACCTTTTCTGCCTCCCTGATGGTATCGATATAAGCATAATTACCATTCCCCTTATCCGCAAGTATTTCCATTTTTGAGTCTTTATAATTACCCATTCCAAAACCGAGCACGGTAAGGAAAACACCATCCTCTCTTTTTTCTTCAATCAGTCTTTCCATAGCCGCGTTACCTGATTCACCAATATTGAAATCACCATCAGTGGCAAGAATCACACGGTTGTTTCCACCTTCAATGAAATTTTCCCGTGCAATGCTATATGCCAGTCTTATGCCTGCTCCTCCTGCAGTGCTTCCACCCGCATTCAACAGGTCAAGCGCTTCTAAAATGGTTTCTTTTTTATTTCCCGGGGTGGAAGGAAGCACAAGTCCTGCTGCCCCGGCATATACCACCATGGCAACCCGGTCTTCGCTCCTGAGTTCATTTACCAGTAATCTGAATGAAGATTTCAGCAAGGGCAACTTATTGATGCTGTTCATGGATCCGGAAACATCAATAAGGAATACCAGATTCGACGGAGGGAGGTTTTCTTTAAGTATATCCACTCCTTTCAGCCCAATCTGAAGCAGCTTATGATTTTTATTCCAAGGGGCTGTACCCAACTCGGTGTGAACGGCAAACGGAACGTCTTCACGGGGTTGCTCATAATCATACACGAAGTAATTCACCATTTCCTCGATGCGTATCGCATCTATAGGTGGCTTCTGGCCATTGTTGATAAACCGCCGCATGTTGCTGTATGATGCTGCATCCACATCAATGGAAAAGGTTGAAAGTGGTTTTTGTACCGGATCAAGGAAAATATTTTCATGTATGGCAGTATAATCCTCCGTATTCCAGTTCTGATACTGATTCCCGTCAGAATATCGTGTAGCATCGGCCTGATAAGAAACCATTCCCATACCCATTGCAGGGGATGATTTATACCCTCTTTTAAATCCCATGGACCTGATTACATAATCTTCTTCGTCCTTCGGATTGGATAATATCTGTGTTCTTATAAACAGCTTTACATCCAGCCATCCTGCTTTTTTAACTTTGATCTCTTTAGATTCGTAACCTACGAGTGAGAAAACAAGCATACCACCCTGAGAAGATACAGCTATGCTAAATGTTCCATATTCATCTGTCGTAGTATGTACAGATGTGCCCTTTAGCAAAATATTCACTCCTTTTAAAGGGCCTCCGGTGTCTGAAGACGCAACCCGGCCTTCTATTTTAAATTCCGGCCTGGTGTTTGATAAACTACCTGCCAGTAACAATAAAAGAATTAATGACCTTTTCATAATTATATTTGTTTGGTTCACAATAGAGATGCAAATAGGAGGAGAATTCCATAATCCGGATTGTTTTTTTATTTTGAGCACCCTTAAAACACCTGATGGTTACAAATAGTAAAGAATATATTGAGTCAACACCGGATGCATATCTCGTTTTGGAATACAAGAAATCCGGCGATTTGCGAGTATTCTCGCTGTTGTTTCTCAGATATTATCACCTGTTGTTTGGCGTCTGCATGAAATATCTACGTAACGCAGAAGACAGTAAAGATGCTGTCATGGAGCTGTTTGAAAAAATTTCGATCGATTTGAAGAAGCACGATGTTCAGCACTTCCGAAGCTGGATTTATGTTCTTACCCGCAATCATTGCCTTATGAAGCTCAGAAAAGATAAGTCTCATCCTGAAAAAGCGACAGGCGATGAATTTATTTTACATTACACTATGGAATCCAAGCAAAACTGGCATCCTGTTAATGAAGATACCAGTGAAGAGGAATTGGAAATACTTGAAAAATGCATGGGTAAACTACCTGATGCCCAACAGGAGTGCATACGGCAGTTTTACTTAAAAAAGCAGTCCTATTCGCAAATTGCCGGTAAATTAAATATTGAAATAAAAAAGGTGAAGAGCTACCTGCAAAATGGCAAAAGAAATCTTAAAATTTGTATTGAAAATGCAATGAAAAACTGACTTGAAGCTCACCAAAAACCATATCATCCAATACCTGAAAGGGGAACTCCCGGAAGCTGAACGTCACGACCTTGAGATGCTGATGCTTGATGACCTGTTTCTCAATGATGCGATTGAAGGTTTAAGCCGGATGGAAAATCCTGAACAGGCCATACAATTGCTAGAACAAATCGAAAAAGAAATCCGGCATAAAACAGATACGGCTTCCCTTCCGTTTTATAGGAGATACCGCTACGGCATTGCTGCCGCTGTCTCACTTCTCATTGTTTCGGTTGTTCTTGTATTGGTATTCAGCAAAAAACAGGTAATTCCCCGGCTGGCACAACGCGAAGAAACAGTTAGCCGGCAATATTCCGGATCTGATACTGCGACTATCGCAAAAGATCAGATAGAGGAGATTGAAACAGGGGAAAGGAGTCAATATGATGCCATATCGCGCGTAACAGAAGAAGCGGCAACAATAGAGTTTCCTAAAGAAAAAAAAGAAATAGAAATACCTGTTGCCATCCAAAATGAAGATGAAACTACTGCAGGTAATACCGGAGATACAACCCCAGCTACTGATGCAGATGAACCAACAGACGATTTATTAATTGCTGCAGATGCAGGGGAAGAGGAAACAATTTCTGAATTTCTTACCGGCGAAACGCCTGTGACACTTGCACAACCGATTGCCATAGCCAGACAGAAGGCCCTTATAGAAGACAAGGGTGTGAGGGTTCAGACCACCGAAACCGCCGGAAAGGAAACCGATATATCAATAAAAACAGTAAGCGGAACAGTTTATGCAAACAATAAAATACCCTTACAGGGTGTGAATGTGATCATAAGCGAAACCGGACGTGGTGCAGTAACCGGCAAAAACGGCCGGTATGAAGTTACTCTTGATGAACGTGAAACTGAAATACGGTTTAGTCATATTAATTTCCAGCTGTCTGAAATTACTGTAAATCGTAGCGGCATTTTCGATGTTTCCATGAACGCGGACACCACCGATTTAATAGAATTTGCTGTTGCAGGAAATGATAATTACGTTGATGCCGAAATATTTGATCGGCTTCCGGTACCCGTAGTGTACAGAGATGCCTATTTCAGCTACCTGAAGAAAAATCTGGTTTATCCGCAGGAAGCGATTGAAAATAAGGTATCCGGAATCGTGGTAGTGGCATTTATCGTAGAAGAATCCGGTAATTTGTCGGGATTTGAGATTATTGAAAGCCCTGGATATGATAGCGGTGAGGAAGTAATCCGGTTAATAAAAAACGGACCCTACTGGCTGCCCGCTATCAAAGATGGAAAAGAAACATCTGAACGCGTATATCTGTCCATTCATTTTATTGCAGGGTGAATCTGCTCTCCGCAAAGGGATTCAATTGGATGTAGGGCAAAAGATGTTTAATTCCATCCACTTAATTGTCCATTCGAATCGCTTTCAAGCGGTGATAATTCTTTGCAGATGCGAAGATCAACTGCTTTATTTTCCTGATGATAAAGATCTTTCACTGCGTTAGAGATTACAGTTGGGGTTACGATGGCCGGTTGTCGTCAATCCACACACCTCTAACCATTAATAATGTCATTCTAAGTGCAAAGAAGGATCTATTAGCAGTTAACCAATTAGCGATTTCAGATTCTTCGCATTCGTTCAGAATGACGGGGACTTCTTTTTAGTCAGCCCCAAAGAAAATAATAAGGTTGCCCTAAGTAAGACCAGAGTTTGGAACGCTTCCTGCTACAAAATATTATCCCTGATCTTTTTTACATAGCTCCTGCTAATCGTAAATGTTTTGCCATTCTGCAATTTAGCAATCATGCCGCCATTGAAATGCTTCTCAACTTCTCTCAGATGATTCTGATTAATGATGGTAGAACGGTGAATCCGCAAAAAAAAAGTTGGATCCAGTTTTAATTCCAGCTTGCTGATGCCTTTTGAACTTACATATTGCTCACTTGCCGTACTGATTACCGTATAATCGCCAGAAGCTTCGAGATACAAAATATCATCTACATTGATCCGGTAATATTTATCCGATTTTTGAACAAAAATAGATTCAGAATATCCCGATAACACCCGTGTGCTAATTTCATCGAGCAATTGTTTCAAATCAGGCGAATTCTCTTTTTTTCGTGAGATCACGCGGTCCAACGCTGTGGCAAAACGTTTTTCATCAATAGGTTTTAGCAGGTAGTCCACTGCATTTTTCTCAAAAGCCCTCACCGCATACTGGTCATAAGCCGTTGTGAATATCACACTGGGCTGGTACGAAATGTTCTCAAGCACATCAAATCCATTTATACCAGGCATATGGATATCCAGAAACAACAGTTCCGGTTTAATATTCTCAATCATATTGATAGCTTCTGTTCCATTTTTGCAGGTTGCGGCTACTTCAATCTGGTCATACTTTTCCAGAAATTCGCACAGCAGATCCCGCGCCAGCTTTTCATCGTCAACTATAATGCATTTTAATTTCATTATGAAACAGGGATTTTAAATCTTACTTTGAATCCAGACTCGTCAGCCTCAAGACTCAGCCGTGATTCTTCTCCATACATTTTACGTAAACGCTTGTCAGATATGGATATTCCCACCCCGCTGCCATGTTCCTTGATGCCTTTGTTAGCATTTATTCCCAGGCCATCATCCGCAATTTCGAAATATACATAATTTCCGTTCTTCTTAATGGTTATGTGAATCGTACCCCCCTCATCCTTGGGCCCTATGCCATGTTTAACCGAATTTTCAACAATTGGTTGTAAAATCATGGGAGGTACCTGCATTTTTAAGCAGTCCTGGTCAACATTACGGGTAAAATTGAGTCGATCTTCAAATCGTACTTTCTGGATATTCAGGTAATTTTCAGTAAATCGCAATTCATCCGATAAACTTACCTGCCGGTCTTCATACGATTCAAGGGCATATCTGAACACTTCCGAAAGGCGGATTATCATTTCCCTGGCTTTTACTTTGTTTTTACCAATCAACATCGAAATTGAATTCAGGGTATTGAACAGAAAATGAGGATTTATTTGTGATTTAAGCAATGAAAGCTGCATTTCCTGATTTTTTAATGCAAGCGCTGTCTTTTCTTTCTCCTCTATTCTTAACCGTTCGGTATAATCAACTACATAAAACACGAATGCGGCTGTAAAATACTGATAGTACAACTGAAATGCGTCTGTGCCCAGCAGGGAAGTGAGATACTCTTTATATTCGGAGTAAGACTGGAAATTGTCGAGATAGTATTCAAAAAAGTAATAAACCGAACCCATCAGAAAAAACCAGGCAACAATTCCGATAATGTGTCCAAAAATCTGAACCGGCACCTTAAACCTGCTAACTACTGTACACCATCGCCAGATTGGGTGAATCAGCAGGCAAAGGACAATAAAAACAGCTACACCGTTATAGACAGTTGAAATAAACGGGCTTGTGGTCACGTACCTGACAAAAATGGAAATACTGAAAATTATGGCAAACCAAATGCATAGCAACAGATATGCTTTCTGCCAGATATGCCTGGCGTTATCCTGATGAAACTTACTTGTCAACCGGAAGGTATTTATGGTAAAAAGTATAAATTTAAAAGAAAATTGTGGTTACATACGTTTTATCTTTGATTATCCATCGATAAATATGTTATTCAATCGAAAGTTTCTGCGCACTATACATAAATTTTAATAGTTGCCCGAATTTAATTTCATGTCCTGCCTACTATGAAGGTGATCCTGTTTATATATTTCTTTATTTTGGCAAATATTCTTTTAGCCCAGGATTCTTTTATCACTATATCAGGCCTGGTTACAGATATTGAAGATCAGACCCCACTACCTTTTGCTTCGATCGGGCTAAAAGGAACTTCACTGGGGACGATTACCAATACACAAGGTGAATTTGATTTTCATATACCGGATAGCCGAAAAGATGGGATACTTGTTATCAGTATGCTGGGGTACAAAGATTTTACAAGAAGCGTGAAGAATCTGGACCCTGTCAATCTGAATAACTTCAGCCTATCGAAAGAGGCAACAATGCTCAGGGAGGTAGTGATCCTCGATTCCTTAACCGGAGGTGAAATATTTCAGATTGCTTTGAATTCAATTGAAAAAAATTATCCCATGAAACCATACTCGATGGACGGGTTTTACAGGGACCTTAAAAAAGTAGATGGAATATACATATCAATACTTGAAGCAGCATTAAATATCTACGATAAGGATTATAGTTCGCCACGCAATCCACTTAAGCTCAGGGAAAGGGTAAGTCTTGTTGAAGTCAGAAAAAGCCTTAATTATGAATTTGAATACAACAAATATTTCGACCAATATAATCTGCTGGAAGAACTTCTTCTTGAAAATAATATCAAGTATCGAAGTTTTACAGATAATCCACTCTTCTTTCAAAATATATCCAGAGAAGGCATCAACATTATGGGAGGCCGAACCTTGTACGAGCTAAATTTAAGAGGTGACAACGGATATTTTCTTATTTTATTTATCGACACAGAAACATACGGTATTCATAAGATGATTTACAGGAATGGCGACGGAACTACTGCATTGCAGGAAATAAACCGGTCCGGTAAACGTGTGGAAAAGATCATGAAAATGGAAAAAGTGATAGAGTTTAAAGAATTTGATGGGAAGCTCTATTTGAAGTATTTAAAGGTAAAGACTTTTTATGACTGGGTTAACCGTAATACAGGCAAGCTGGAGGCCAAAACGGAACTAGATCAGATGCTCCTGATAAACCAGGTAAAACTTACCAACCTGCAATGGATCTCTACCGGTAAGAAAATGAAGCGATATGGACTGCAGTACCAGGATTTACCTTATAACAAGGCTTTCTGGGATCGCTATAATGTAATAAAAGACACACCCCTAGACCAGAAAATAATGAAAGACCTTGAAAAATACGGTAATTTAAATGCTCAGTTTCAAAATCGATAATTTCATTTTATCGACTGATTTATCCACTCGACGAAAGAATACACCCCTTACCGAACACGGTTTTTGTAATAAATTAACATATTCTACATTTGATCAGATTAACAAGCCAACTATAAGAAATTCCCCTGGGCGATTCGAGTAAAACCTTATCAGTCCAGGGGAATTGTTTTATAGCACATCATTCAAATTCAGGGAGTTCCTGATATAGAAACGGCATTGTTCCGCACTCCTGAATCCATTTCGCTCATAATCGATTCTTTCTTCCGTACCTCTCCTGCAATGGAATAAGGACCTGATAATCCAAAATTAATATCAGTATTGAGCATTTTATACGCATTTGAAATGGCATATCTTTTTATGTATATATCTCTTTTTTCATTATTTAATTTGTTTATGCCGGCTACAAGGGCAGGAAAGATCGAATACGTAGTTATATGGGGGGCCACTTGCCATGATATTCTCAGATTGTCTGCGCCGGGGTTGCAAAAAGATAGTGCTCCCTCACGGCTGTAAGCTGAAATATCTTCAAAAACATCCTGCAGATAATTATAACATTGCATAGTATCCATTAAAGCAAATAACCCGTTTGAATTTTTCTGAGGCCACGATACATACGCAATTGCGTTTCCTGAATCATGTATTGTAAATCCTCTGATGTTGATTTGAAAGATCATAGCTGATATAATTGTTTGAATTAATAACGTAATCCCACTTCATCATTATTTTCAACTTTAACGAACCGGAATGCCTGCCCGCTTATGATACCAAGCTATGATCCTGTTAATAAGAATCAAAAATGAATCCCGAAAACAAATATTACCGATAAGTAATTAATGCATATTGACAGCTCCATTTCGGCCTTTTCGTATATAAGTTGTAATTATGGCATGAACATGCTGTTGAATTTGCGTTTAACCGTAATAATGACCATATTGAATTGCACTTTTTGCAAATAACAGCGGCAATGACTCCTTTTGAGAATATTCAGATTTCTTTTCTTGATCTTGTCAAAAAAAGTATGCCAGCCAATTTATCCCTTGCAGAAGAGTTGTCTGATGTGCTTAATATAAGTAAAGACAGTGCGTACAGAAGGTTAAGAGGAGAAACCACACTCAGCCTAAATGAAGTACAGCGACTCAGCAATCATTTCGGTGTATCGCTTGACACCTTGCTCAACACGCAGAACGAATCGGTAACATTTCAATACAGGTCAATTAATAACGATTCCTTTACTTTTAAAGATTACCTGAATTCCATCCTGGATAATCTTCGCACAATCAATCAGTACGACATCCGGAATCTGACCTTTCTGGCAAAAGATATACCACCATGGCATCATTTTCAATTTCCAAGATTAAGTGAGTTCAAATGCTTTTTCTGGATGAAAACCATTCTGAAGGTACCCCGGTACACAGATGAGAAATTTGAATTTGATATTTTACCCAAAGATTATATCGATATAGGGTTAAAAATATGGGAAGAATATATCAAGACACCAAGTCTTGAAGTATGGAGCTACGAAACCATAAATATTACACTGCGACAAATCGAATTTTTCTATGACTGCGGACTGTTTCAAAATCCTTCTGATTCGATTACCTTGCTTGATTATCTTGAAAAACTCGTCAGGCATGTCGAACATCAGGCCGAGCTGGGGTATAAATTCCATTTTGGCACAAGCGAATCGGGCGAGGAGGGAAATTTTCAGTTATACAGCAACGAAGTGAACATTGCTGATCAGACCATATTTTTTAAAATGCGAAATACACGCATTACCTATCTTACGCATAATAACCTCAACATTTTAACTACCACACATCGTGGTTTTTGTGAAGGCACTGAAAATTATATCAAAAATATTCTGTCAAAATCAAGCCTGATCAGTTCATCTTCACAAAAAGAGCGAAACCGGTTTTTTAACCGTTTATTAAAGAAAATAGATAAAACTAGGGCAATATTATCCAGAACATTATCTCAAATTTAATATTTTTTCAGAGGTAGTAATGCGACCAATAAATCTCATGACGAATCCATTCTCAGCGGGAACGTAGCAACCGAAATATTTCATGAATAGTGGTGCTCTTTTAGTAAGAGACTCGCACCTGACTCTATATACGTAAGTAATGACGAATGCCTCCCGCCCCTACTCAGAATCACTCACCAGAAGACTCTGAGGACTGTAATAAGATTAGCCGTAGAGTCCCTACTGTGCCGCAGGGTACGGATTCTTTATAGACTTCCATTTTCAGTGGGAGCATTGCAACAGCGTGCCACATAAGAAATTGAAGGCAGGAATAATCTCATCAATAATATCGCTCTTAATGTGAAATTTTTCACTTCGTTCTGAGAAATGTCAGGATCCTGGCAAACAATTAATGCAGTGGATAGTGTTACTAATACCCATATTTTTCTTTCCACCACTGTTCCAGTCTTTTCCTCATCTCATTTTCACGTGGATTGTTGCCGGGTTCAAAGAATCTATTCCCTGATATCGCATCAGGAAGATACTCCTGATCAGAAAAATTGCCGGAATAATCATGTGAATATTTATATCCTTTTCCGTAATCAAGCTTTTTCATTAATTCGGTAGGTGCATTTCGGATATGAAGCGGTACCGGAAGGTCGCCTGATTCCTTCACTTTTGCCTGTGCATTCCTGATGGCCATATAGCTTGCGTTACTTTTTGGAGAGCAGGCTAGATAAATGGCGCATTGCGACAGGATAATACGCGCTTCGGGGTAACCTATCACGTTTACAGCCTGAAAGCAGTTATTTGCCAGCACCAGGGCGGTGGGGTTGGCGTTCCCGATATCTTCCGAAGCCAGTATCAACATTCTGCGGGCAATAAATTTTACATCTTCTCCCCCATCCACCATTCTGGCCAGGTAATAAACGGCTGCATTCGGATCACTCCCTCGGATTGATTTTATAAATGCAGATATGATATCGTAATGCTGTTCTCCCGCTTTATCATAAATGGCTACACGTTGCTGTGCAATGTCCATAACGACTTTGTCCGTTACTACAATGGGGTCTTTTTTAACCGAATCGGCAAGCAACTCAAGCAGATTTAGCAGCTTTCGTGCATCACCGCCTGATAATTTGAGTAGTGCATTGTGTTCTTTGAATTTAAATTTACGCATTCGCAGTTCACTGTCTGATGATAAGGCGATGTCAATGAGCTGCAGCAACTCTTTTTCACCTAACGGCTTAAGCACATACACCTGGCAGCGGCTGAGCAATGCTGGGTTCACTTCAAATGAAGGGTTTTCGGTGGTAGCGCCGATCAGCGTGATGATCCCTTTTTCGACGGCATGGAGCAAAGCGTCCTGCTGGGATTTGTTGAAACGATGAATCTCATCAATAAAAAGGATGGCACCGTTTTGGCGACGGGCTTTGGCAATTATTTCCCTGACATCCTTTACGCCGGCGTTCACAGCCGAAAGTACGTTAAAAGGCAGTTTCACCTGGTTGGCTATAATATTGGCTATCGTGGTTTTACCTACTCCCGGCGGTCCCCAGAGTATCATCGACGGTATGGTTCCCGATTCAACAGATTTTCTCAGTATAGCATCCTTTCCGGTAAGATGCTCCTGTCCGATCAGGCCGTCGAGTGTGTAGGGCCTGATTCGTTCAGCCAGGGGAGTTCGTTGCGTCAACATAGTTTTTCAAGATAACCATAAAATTAATAATGCAGGATTTATTAGTGACCCAAGTTCAGTCTTCCGTCTTCCAATAAATTCGTGGTATAACCAATTAAATTATTGATATTCGGGTTTTACAATCTGGTTATGCCCCTGAACACACAACATATCAAAGTACATGGAACTTTATTGTTTGTAGGCCTGATTTACGGGGCTACCTACAGCATTGCGAAAATTGCTATGCCGGACCTCATTAAACCGTTTGGGTTTATTCTCGTCCGGGTAATTTCGGCAACCCTGATTTTCTGGTTGTTCACAGCCGTGAAAGGGGGTGAGGCCATCCGGTATCGGAGAGATTACATCCGGCTGATGGCCTGTGCATTATTCGGAATAGCCATCAATCAGCTCATATTCTTTAAAGGGCTAAGCATGACCTCGTCAATCAGTGCCTCCATTATTATGACAAGCAACCCCATTATCGTACTTGTAGCTTCCTGGCTAATTCTGAAGGACCCCGTCACAAAGTTAAAAGTTGCCGGAATTATTCTTGGAAGCACCGGAGCCGTAATGCTTATTTTACGTAATGAAGTTCAGTGGGAAGCCGGGTCTTTTCTTGGCGATTTATTAATTTTACTCAATGCTGCTTCCTACGGCATTTACCTTGTACTGGTAAAGCCACTGATGGCAAGATACAGTGCCATTACGATAATAAAATGGGTTTTCCTTTTTGGACTGATTATTATTATACCATTTGGTACAGGTGAACTGCTTTCGGTTAACTGGTACGATATGCCGATGAAAGGATGGGCAAGCATATTGTACATCATTTTATTTACCACCATTCTTGCCTACCTTTTGAATGTCTGGGCGTTAAAATTTGTTAACCCAACGGTCGTTAGTTATTACATTTATTTACAACCCCTGTTTGCTACTACCATTGCACTGTTTTTTTTAAAAGAACAACCGGATATGCGAATGGCCATCTATGCCGTGATGATCTTTGCCGGGGTATTCCTGGTAAGCCGGAAGTAAGCCACGAACTACACCAATTTATTCGAATACATTCGTAAGTCATTCGCGCATTCGTGGCATTTTAATTATGTTGATATTGAGAATTATATAGCTAATTTGAATTAGTATCAGTTTCTCTCTTATACTTCTTGACAAGTATCATAACTGAAATCAAACAAAGTGCTGTATAGACAATCCATACTGTACCATATACCAAATAACTTGTTGATGGATTTATTATATAAATCAGACCAATAATAATCCCGAATGCAGCTGATAACGTCCCTATAACAATTATCAGTCTGATTTTAAATGGGTTATTTAATATCACTTAGAATAAACGATTAAAGCCGCACCACCTGAACTAACTAAAGCACTTCCTGCAATAAACAGAGTTCCAAAAACCCAGCCCACTGGTCCAACAGCCCAAGCGGCAAAACCAACCGATAACGCTCCAGATATTGCTCCTGCCACATCTGCTCCACAAATTAATTGTCCATCAGTTGGGTGACCCGTAAGTCTTAAATTTTCCGGTTGTAATTTTTCCGCCCATTTGGATCCGTTTTCCTGCCAGTACTGGTAAGAACTTTTACCCATATATAATCCGGCCAACAAAGCCGGTTGTTCATGTTTTGGAACGTTTCTTCTAATGTTGTCTTCCATCAAATCGAATTTCGACATAACTTCCG
Organism: Bacteroidota bacterium; assembly: GCA_022571715.1. Taxonomy (GTDB): domain Bacteria; phylum Bacteroidota; class Bacteroidia; order Cytophagales; family Cyclobacteriaceae; genus SZUA-230. The sequence continues at coordinate 49,705 of JACZXH010000016.1, forward strand.
CTTTAGTGAGTGATAATGAAGACGTTAATTCTACCATTTGGTTTACATAGTGTAATTGATTCAATGTAAGTTCCTTTTCCAGTTTGCTCAAAAGTTGATTCTGAAGGTTATTAACAGATTTGTCTTTATTGTTTTTAATTATTGTAACAAGTTCATCAAAGTCAGCATGGTAATCAGTGTTTTGAAACTCTTCTAAATCAGAATTGAATAACCGGCGACTTTCCATTTCAATAATCTGCATGTTTTCTTCAAAGGAGTTTGATCTGCTTATTTTATCCAGCATCCGGCCTACCTTTGATTATGCAGAATACCAATAGATTCATAGTCGATATCATAACCAATATCCGGTTCATTGATGGATTGACAGCTTCCGATTAACAACACCAACGTTAAAAAGACGATGTAAACTTTATTCATGTTCTTCATAATCTTATATTTTTTTTATTAATTTACTGTAGAATTAAATTCTTTTTTAATTTTACGAATTTCAAATACCTTACCGGTAACCTTTTAAATACCACATTCGATTCCTGATGAAACGAATAGCCGAATCGCCCAAAAAAGCATTTTTATTTCTTGGTTTAGGCCTGATTGTAGTGAGTGCTTTAATGTTTTATTTCAGTATGATCTTTTTATTCTTTTTTTACCTGATTCCGGGCCTCATATTAATATACTTTTACTTCATTTATTATTTATTTCTGAATTCTGACGGGATGGTTAATCGCAATTTTTGGGGAGTAAAAAAGCGTATAGACTGGTCAGAGATTAAAATTGTCAGAAGTACCACTTTAAACTCTTTGATAATTGAGGCAGAAAAAACAAAAGTAAAAATACCGGATGTGTTTAATGACCGAAAGCAAATAACTGATTTTATTATCCGGCACGTTGAAAAATCAAAAGTTTCGAATGAACTGCTTGGTGAATGGTCGAAATATTACTTTCTGTACCAGAAATATGAATAGAAAGGGGCTAAGTAAACAGACGCGATTCTTTTCTTTTGAACTGTTTTCTACCAACTTTATTTTGATAGCACATCCGGATATGCGAATGGCCATCTATGCCACCATGATATTTGTTGGGGTTTTCCTGGTAAGCCGGAAGTAAGCCACAAATAACACGAATTTACACAAATATCATTCGTAAGTAATTTACACATTCACAGCATAAAATACCCTTCATGAACTAATGGATACTCTTAATGGCCTCCACCGTAGGGTTCAGCATTTCATCAGTGAAATCGAGGTGTGTGATCATCCTGATTTCATTCGGATTGAACGATAACGCGAGCACATTTTTGGAAGCCAGACTAGAAAGTATCTGGTCTGTTGTGTAGCCGTCTTTTAGTAAGAAAATGATGATGTTCGTATCAATGGACTTCACTTCGCAGACAAATGCAGCCTCCTGAAGTGCGCTCCCAATAGTTCGGGCCCTGCGGTGGTCATCTTTCAATCGGTCAATGTTGTTTGCCAGGGCATAGATACCTGCTGCAGCAAGAAACCCCGCCTGTCGCATACCTCCGCCAAACACTTTCCTTACCCGGCGTGCTTTTTTTATCATCTCCTTTGATCCGATCAGTAGCGAACCCACAGGAGCGCCCAGGCCTTTGGACAGACAAACCGATATCGTATCAAACAATTCACCGTACTCAGCTGGTTTTTCACCTGTTTCAACGAGGGCGTTAAAGAGACGGGCGCCATCAAGGTGCATGACCAGATTATGACGGTCGCATACATCCCTGATCTTTTTCAGTTCTGCCATATCATAAAAGGAGCCTCCACCTTTGTTTACCGTATTTTCAATACCAACAAGCCGGGTAATGGGTTTATGAATATCGTCCGGATTTATATTACGGAGTATATCATCTGCATTAAGCCTACCACGGTCTCCGTCAAGTAATTTGACACTCACACCTGAATTACTTGCAATACCACCTCCTTCATACTGATAAATGTGTGACCTGAAATCGCAGATCACTTCATCTTGTAACTGGGTATTTACCCGGATCGCAATCTGATTGGTCATGGTTCCGGAAGGGCAAAAAATGGCAGCCTCCATCCCAAACATACCTGCGGCTTTTTTCTCCAGAGTATTTACAGTCGGATCTTCTCCAAACACATCGTCTCCTACTTCTGCTGCCATCATAGCAGACAACATTTCAGGAGTGGGTTTGGTGAATGTATCACTTCTCAGGTCTGCTTTCATATCATAATCGGGTTAATAAACACTGCTACTACAATTATTATTGGAAGTCCGGAGTCCGAGTTCTGCTTTAGTCAACTTTATCTTTAAATTACCACTTAAACTTTTAGTAAACGTTGCATAACTTCAGCGATAGCATCATAATTAGATTTCAAACATGCATACCTGCCCGTCCGAACGGCTGTAGGCCGGGCAGACAAGTCAGGATTAAATTTCATAGCTATTATTTTAGTATGAAGGTTTAAACTCAAACTTTCGTCTTTTGAGTTACTATTTTCCCGAAAAAAAAATCATAAATGAATAACTTCATCATAAGCTGCCGCCGTAGCCTCCATCACAGCCTCTGACATGGTGGGATGCGGGTGAATGGATTTAATGATTTCATGGCCGGTCGTTTCCAGTTTGCGGGCAACGACCACTTCCGCAATCAGCTCGGTTACATTAGCGCCGATCATATGTGCCCCTAGCCATTCTCCATATTTGGCATCATAAATTACCTTTACGAATCCCTCTTTGGCCCCGGCAGCGCTGGCTTTACCGGATGCAGAAAAAGGGAATTTACCCACTTTGATTTCATATCCGGCCTCTTTGGCTGCGGCCTCCGTGTAGCCCACCGATGCAATTTCCGGACTGCAATAGGTACATCCAGGAATGTTGTTATAGTTGA
>JACZXH010000082.1 GCA_022571715.1 Bacteroidota bacterium
GAAATGGAGGCTTTGATCCCGTCGATGGCAGTGAGAATTCCCACCAAAGATGTAATGCCTATAGCTATAATCATTGCCGTAAGAATGGATCGCAATAAATTTGCCTGAACCGATCTTAATGCTTCTCGAAAATTTTCAATAAGGTTCATTTGAATTTTATTATGAAAACGAATTTAAATCAAAATCAGTAATATATACGTAAAATTTAAATGAAAGGATTTTTTGTAATCCAAACGGTCATATTCACGTATTTAATACTATTTAAATATGAGTTTTAAAAACCGTAATTTTGATCTTTGCTGTTAGAAACACCAAATTTTAAAAGGTAACGTGCATGAAGAAGACAGTAATCACATTTTTGATCTGGTTTACCACATTTAATGCTGCATTGGCTAGCAGCATTCTTATCCCAATGGATAATGACCAGTCGAACCATCTGAAGGCGTATGGCATTGCCTATTGGGTATTGATAAATGAGATTGAAGTAAGTTGGCTGTTGAATTACAGAGGCGGAAGTTTTATGTTTAAGTATTACCAGAAGTTTGAAAATGAGCTGATCATACGCGGCGTCAGCTATGAAGTTGTAAGCGACGCCCAGGCAAATCAGATCATTTCACTTATTGCCAGCCCATCTTCTAACATGGATATCATGCGGCTTGAAAAATACCCTAAAATTGCTGTTTATACTCCGCAAAGCAAGCAGCCCTGGGATGATGCCGTAACCCTGGTGCTTGAATACGCTGAAATTCCATACGATGTGATTTTTGATGACGAAGTATTATGGAATGAGCTTGCTTCGTATGACTGGCTGCATTTACACCATGAAGATTTTACGGGACAGTATGGTAAGTTTTTCCGTAGTTTCGGTAATACGCCCTGGTACCAACAGCAACAGCGAGAATTTGAAGCAAATGCCCGTAAACATGGATTTTCAAAAGTGTCATTACTGAAACTTGAGGTGGTTAAAAAAATCAGAGATTATGTTGCCGGAGGTGGCTTTTTGTTTGCCATGTGCAGCGCTACGGACACCTATGACATCGCCCTTGCGGCCGATGGGGTGGATATCCTGGACCGTATATATGATGGTGATCCAATGGATCCGCGGGCACAGCAAAAACTGGACTATTCGAAGTCCTTTGCCTTTCAGGATTTTGTGATTTCACGGGACCCGCTTGAGTATGAATTTTCTGATATTGACAATAATCCACAGGATCGGGGGCTTTCGGAGGCCAATGATTATTTTCATCTGTTTGAGTTTTCCGCAAAATGGGATCCGATTCCAACTATGCTTACACAAAATCATTCGCGTATTATCAAAGGATTTATGGGACAAACGACCGCTTATAAAAACCGTCTGGTAAAGCCCGATGTAGTAATCATGGGCAATAACAGTTCGATCAATGAAGCCAAATACATGCATGGTATATTTGGTAAAGGATTCTGGACTTTTTACGGAGGCCATGACCCTGAAGATTATAAGCATCATGTTGGTGAAGAGCCTACTGATCTTAATATTCATCCTAATTCGCCGGGTTACAGGCTGATCCTCAACAATATATTGTTTCCGGCAGCCAAAAAGAAAAAGCAGAAAACCTGATTTTAATAACTTTTTGATGGATAGCGCCAAATCCAACCTCCTGGAAAAGTTGTTTGATGTATCTTCAGATGCACAACTTGTCCTCCACAAGGGATTGATCAGGTACAGTAACTCAAATGCAATTCAGCTTTTCAATCAAAAGTCAACTGTTTTAGCAAATAAATCTCCTTTTGATTTTTCTCCAGAGTACCAGCCAAACGGAGGAAAATCAAAGATAATGGGCAAAAATTTCCTGAATGAAGCCGAAGTAACCGGCAGTGCCCGGTTTGAGTGGTTGCATGCTTCAGGCAATAAACTTATATGGACAGAATATATTCTGGACAAAATCAAAATAGACAACCAGGACTACATTCTGGCTATAATACGGGAAATTGATGATTTTAAAAGTCAGCATCAGAAAACAAATGAACGTATCGAAAGGCTTATCAGTCATAACCAGGCATTGACTGAATTAGCTGCGTCAGAGTCATCATCGGTTTTCTCAATTGAATCTTTTAATAAAACTCTTGCACGTATTGCTGCAGATACGCTAATTGTGGATTCTGTTAGTATTTGGTATATTAAAAACAGCTTGGTAGCCGAGTGTAAAGAATGCTATCACAAAGGCAGGTATTCCATAAAGAAAGGGATGAAGATAAACCTTGAAGATTATCCCAGACTGGCGATCGCAATTAAGGAACGTCAGCCAGTTGTGACTAGTGATGCTTTTAAAGATCCAAGGACAAATGATTTAGTCAGGGTGCTTCATAGAAATAAAACCAGGAAACATTCCATGATTATTGTCCCGCTTATAAATAATGGAATCATCCAGGGAATGGTCTGGATTGAAAAGGAGGGTGAAACAAGAAAATGGGAGTATGAAGAACAGTCATTTGCCGTTTCACTGGGTGAAATGATTGCTAAACAACTTGGTACCGTTCAAAAACTGATTGCTGAGCAAAAACTGGAGAAAAGTGAAAAGATATTCAAAGCCCTGATTGAACACTCGCATGATGTGGTATGTATTATTGATTCAGACGGCCTGTTAAAATATCAGTCGCCTTCTTTTAAAAAAACCCTGGGATACGAAAAAAACGAGCTGATTGGAAAAAGATCGATTGACTTGATCCATCCTGATGATGTGGCTGATCTTAAAAACAGATTCCGTAAATTATTAACACAACCGAATTCAGAAGACACCTTTACCTACCGGGCAAAACATAAAAATGGAAACTGGATCCATATTGAAGCGCTTGCAAGGAATCTTTTAAATGACAGGGAAATTGGAGGTGTGGTAATAAATTTCAGAGATATCAGTGCGAAAAAGAACGCTGAATCGGCCCTAATTGAAAGCCAGTTAAGATTAGAAGGTATTATTTCATCGGCTTTAGATGCCATAATTACCATTGATAGCAACCATAATGTGGTACTTTTCAATTCGGCCGCAGAACATATGTTTAATTACCCCGCATCAGAGATTTTCGGACAACCTGTAGAGATGCTTTTCCCTATTAAATTAAGAAAGAAATATAAAAAAATGATAAATGATTTCAGTAAATTATCTGCGATAAATTCATTTAAAATAAATACTGATCCTGAAAAGGAATTGGTGCAGGGCATGAAATCAGACGGTACCCTGTTTCCAATTGACGCATCGATATCAAAACAGGAAATTGAAGGGGAAATTTTTTTCACAGCGATCGTAAGAAATATTACAGAACAGATAAAATCAGAGCAGGTAATAAAGGAATATAGTAAAACACTGGAATATGAGGTATCCGAGCGGACCAACCAGTTGAATAAGAAGAACCAGGAGCTTAATGATATTTTAGAAGATTTGAGAAATACGCAGGAACAGCTAGTTGAAAGTGAGAAAATGGCCTCTCTTGGCCAGCTTACAGCTGGCATCGCGCATGAAATAAACAACCCTATAAATTTTGTATCCTCCACCATTAGTCCATTGAAAAGGGATTTTGAAGAGATACAAGAGTTGATTGGAAGGAAGTACGATGGCAATACAGCCAATAACAAGATTCAAACAGATAAGGACGAAGTTTTATTTCTTATTTCTGAGATAAGTTCACTTCTGGATGGTATTGAGGAAGGTGCTAAAAGGACCAAGAATATTGTACTTGGTTTAAGAAAATTTTCCAGACTCGATGAAGGCACCTTTAAAAATGTTGACCTGCATGAAGGTCTGGACTCTACTTTGATGCTGCTCAAGAGCAAACTCCATGGAAAAATTGAAATAGTCAAGAAATACAACCAGATCCCATTAGTTGAATGTCTTCCCGGCAAGATTAATCAGGTATTTATGAACATACTTTCAAATGCTATTCAGGCAATTGAAGGCGGTGGTAAAATTACGATCAAGACCAGACATAAAAATGCAATTGTAAATATTTCCATTACCGATACCGGTGCAGGTATGTCGAATGAAATAAAAAAAAGAATTTTTGAGCCGTTTTTTACCACAAAAGAGGTTGGTTCAGGTACCGGTCTGGGTCTGTCAATCAGCTATGGTATTGTGGAAAACCATGGGGGCCACATCAAAGTAAAAAGTACACCGGGAAAGGGTGCATCATTTGTTATTTCGCTGCCTGTTTCTCACCTTTAGGGATGATGGCTACAAAATTTCCGATCCTCATTGTTGACGATGAAGAATATAATTTAATCGCTTTCAGGGCAACCTTCCGAAAGGATTATGACATACACATTGCTAAAAACGGAATAGAAGCAATGGATATAATGCGAACCAATGAAATTGGAATGGTGATCACTGATCAACGTATGCCTAAAATGACAGGTGTTGAGTTACTCGAAAAGATCCTGCCCGAATTCCCGGACGCAATTCGGATAATAATTACAGGATACAGTGATATTGAAGCCATTATTACTGCAATCAATAACGGGCAGATATTCAGGTATATCACCAAGCCCTGGGATGAAATTGAACTGAAGATGACGATCGAAAATGCCAGGAAACTGTATAACCTGCAGATCAATAATAAGAAATTGATAAAAGAACTACATCAGAAGCTTATTGAACAAGAGCGTACATTGAAATTATTTCAAAAATATGTTCCCGAAATCATTGTAAGTAAAACCCTGGGTGAGAGCGAAGACTCCATATTTGAAGGCGAAAACCGGAACGTTGCCGTATTGTTTTGTGATATCAGGGGCTTTACCCAAATGAGTGAAAAAATGAATCCCAGGGAAATAGTATCATTCCTGAATAAATATTATTCGGTAATGTCTGAAATTATTAACAAGCATAACGGCCATGTTACCCAATTTGTCGGGGATGAAATATTTGCCACTTTTGGCGCTCCGGTCAATCACCCGGAAAACGAAAAAAATTCAACTTACTGTGCCCTCGAAATGATTCAAAACTTACCAAAACTCATTATGGATTGCGACATAAACTTTTATATAGGTATTGGTATAAACGCCGGGGAAGTTGTGACCGGAAACCTCGGATCGGAAGACAGGATTATTTACGGTGTTACAGGGGATACAGTGAATACAGGTAAGAGGATTGAAATGCTCACCAAGAATAAGCGTAATTGCGTTTTGATAAGTGAAACGGTGTATGAAAAAGTAAAAGATGTTGTAAAAACGACTTTGTTGTCACCTCAAAAAGTGAAGGGAAAAAAGAATCCATTGATTGTATATAAGCTTCTCAATCGTTTATGATTATTTAATCAGTTTTTCAAAGTAAATTCCACTACAGAGTAATTCGATCAATGTATCCTGTCGCTTCTCAGTTCAAGCGATTTCATTATTTCGGCTTCCTCTTTCAGTAAATCGGCCCACCGGTTTATTACATAATCTTCAGGCATATACATTTTTGACAATTTAAGAAAATTTTTGTAATGCCCTGCTTCCGTGACCATCAGTTCATAATAAAACTGTTTCAAGTCCTCATCAGCAAGATTTTCAGACAAGCGTTTGAATCGCTCACAACTTCTGGCTTCAATAAGGGCATTGATCAGCAATTTTTCCACAAGCTGTTCATCACGACTCCCACCTTTTTTCATCATCTTGTATAGCTTGTTCACATATTCATCTGTCCGTTGCTTGCCTAGCGAAAACCCTCTATTACGCAATTTCTCTAACACACGTTTGAAATGATCCCATTCTTCAGCAACCACTGGAATAAGCATTTCTACTAATTCAGTTCGTTCGGGATACTGAACAATAAGTGATATGCACGAAGAGGTCGCTTTTTGTTCGCAATACGCATGGTCGATCAAAATGTCCACAATTTTTTTTTCAGCAATATTCGTCCATCTTGGGTCGGTCGGAAGTTTCAGTCCTAAGGTAAATTTATCCATAAAGAACGTTTTATGTAATTTGGATCAGTTTTTAAGCCCTGCTTAATCAAAAAACCACCATGTCAGACCAAAATCAACATTCGTGGAAAGACCAGGATATAACGGGGCAACCATATACCCTTCTTGGATAATAGATGCACGCAAATTATTCATTTTAAGATATAAACTTACCTTGTTTATCTTAAAATCAATAAAATATGTGGCGACAGGTGATCCCTCCACCCGGGTATCGTTTTGCAAATAAAATTGTTGCACAACGGGATCGTACGCATATCCATAATATGCCGATTTATAATTTACATCTAAACCGGTTGTGATCTCGAGGTTTCCACTATAAAAAACATTCGAATAGAAAAAGCGGGAGTTAATAAATAATTCAGGTATCTGAAATGCAAATGAGGCTTCTCCTTCTACGGTAGTGTAGATTGCTTCAGACTCAAACGAGAAGTGTCTTAAAAACTTTAATTTGAAATCAAGGCCCGGAGATAATATTCTAGCCTGACTCAGCGCCTGGGCAGGTAGTTTATTCTCATCAAAATATACATAATCATTTACTCTGTCATATGCCAGCATTGGAGTAATCATTACCGGCCCGACAGCAAATATATATTTTATCCTGACATTGTCCGCTGAAATAGATTGGAAATGATTAATCCAAAAACTATGGTTTCCCATATATGCCTGCTGCAAAAACGAAGGTTTGTAAGTTGCACGATTCAGCTTCAGGTTAATGTATTTCCCGATCAGGCTCAAGTACATATTCGAGCTTTCTGTGTCAAGATATTCCATACCCCCTGTCAAATGATAGTTGTTAATAATATATCCGGCATGAAATCCAAGGTACTTTTCTTTTCCTGACGGATTTTTTACATGTTTGCCAAAGGCCATGGAATCAACAGCATATTTATAATGAAAATCATATTTTTTTATTTTAATATATCCATTATAGTATATACTGTTTATTCTGCCCTTTAATCCAAATTCATACTGGAAATACCGATAGTCAGTACTATCAGTGGTTGACGTTTGAGAAATCAACAAGTGGTCATAATAATCCCGGTCGTCACCGATCGGATCACTGATATATTCATTGCGCTGCCGGTACAAGTCAGCACTGTTATAAAATTCAAAGTAATCTTTTATTGCATATTGTTGATACAGGTGAATATTTGTCCGTAGCTCTTCACTACGTGCATTTTGCAAAAACACATTTACATCTTGATCAAAAAAATCACCGATTTCAGTAGTATCCACACCTCCACTTTCTTTATAAATATGTCGCGTCCTTGAGAAATTTAGCAGCAACTGGTACTTCAGATTTTTGCTCCTAATCTGTGTATAAATACCATATTGTGTATCTTCCACCCGCTTGTCACCTCTTCCAAGGCTTTGTATTTGCTTGTCAATTGCCATTGTTTTGAATCCAAACCCTATGTTGAACATAACACTGTCGTTCCTTGAGAATTCCACATCTGTAATCGACCGGTTGCTTCCTCCTAAAAACAGAGACATCCGGCTGTAAGGGGATCGAGTAATATAATACCTGAAATCTTCAGGTCTTTTGAAATAACTGTTGAAGGCATTAAATCCTGGCGATACACCGATTTGGTCAGGAGCCATATAGAAAATATTTCGCAAGGCTGTACCCTCAAGACCCAGGTTCTGTAGCCGGAAAATGCTTTGTTCAACTTTGCTGATTTTATAAGAATCAAAAATGGTTGTGTCAATATGCCGGTACCGGGGTGCATTAAACCGAAGATCGTATTCTTTGAGATACATCGTAGTATGCGCACCGTATACCATATGGGTCGTATCATCAAGAATCTGGGCAATACTGCTACTTCCTGACAGTGAAATAATGAGAAATATGGTTATATTTCGAAAAAACACATGCAAAACTAACGAAAAGCCCTTATTTTTTAATTGAGGATTGAATTTGCTTAATTAACAATTGCTCAAATTCCGCGCCATTGTCAATAAATACCATTTTAATCGGAAGAAAAAATAAAGGTAAATCATGAATAAGGGCCACATCGGGATTATTTTTTAATTTTACTGCATCTTTTTCAGTAGTAAGCAGCATTATTTTTTTATGACCTGATTCCTGCAGCACACATGCTATTTCACTAATATGGCGGCTGGTGTATGTATGATGGTCTTTATACACTTTTATCCCATTAACATTCCACTTGGAGTGAGCGAATTCATGAAATGAGGTTGGATCGGCTATACCTGAAAATAAAAAGACATGATTATAATCTTCCGGATCTAAATCTGAAAATATGCCAACCGGATGTTCATAAGCAAAATAAGTAAAAAATACTGGTACGGCTGTTGATGCATACGCACTTATGTTTTTTGCAATATCGTTTCTTTCCGAAACATCTATCTGGGGCGGGCACTTGGTTACAACGATAATGTTTGCCCTCCCGGCTTCTTTACGCGGCTCCCTCAACCTCCCGCCCGGAAGCAGATAGTCTTTGTAAAATAGATTGTTATAGGCCGTTAAAAGTAATGCTAAGTGCGGGGTTACAGCCCGGTGCTGAAATCCATCGTCCATTAGAATCACCTGGGTGTCGGGTTTTTGAAATAGTATTTCCGGAATTGCTTCCGCACGATCCTCCCCTACGGCAACGGTTATTTCGTTTCTCCATTTTGAATAATATTGCATGGGTTCGTCTCCGATCATTGTTACAGTATCTTTCTCGCAGACAATCCGGAATCCTTTCGTTTTGCGTTTATAGCCCCGGCTGAGAATCGCAATCCTGTAAGTACCAATGAGCAAGCGAACCAGGTATTCGACCATCGGCGATTTGCCCGTTCCACCAACAGACAAATTTCCCACAACTACCACCGGAATCTCAAATGTAAAAGAGTGAGTGTATCCGATGGAATAGAGGTGGTTTCTTAACCTGACCGCTAAAGAATACAGAAAGGTAAAAGGGAATAAAAGCAGCCTTAGAAATCGCATAATTTTTGTTACGCAAATATGGGTGAATTAATACTGAAAATAAAAAGATGTTCATGTCTGGATCCGATTTACGTCTCTGAAAAGTACTTAAATCCAGAATTGTCATTTGACTTATTAACGAACACTTCGAAGTTGATGTGCATTAGGCGCTCCCTCAGAAATTTGGCTCGCAAACAATGTAAGATATTAGTGAGAACCAATTTATGAGAAAGCTCCTGAGGTGCAGTATAATTGTGTTTGCAGTAGATTTCTAATAACAACTGATTTAAAATATGGTTGATCATAAAATAAAACCGCCTACTTATCATTTGTAAAATAGCTACAAACGGTTTCCAAATGATTGCGCTTAATAATGATTATATTTAGTGGGTATAAACTAACCTTAATAAGATCATGCGTCGTAAACATTATTTTTCTCGATTCCTCTCTTTTAGTATTAGCATTTCACTACTTATTTTATCGATAGATGTTAATGCTCAGAACAAAGATCTGCCCACACCAGAAAGCTACTTTGGTTTTAAAATGGGTGCAGATCGTAAATTAGCTCATTGGGACGATCTGGTTAAATATTACAACCTGTTGGGTGAGAATAGCCCTAGAATGAAGGTTGTAAATATGGGTAAATCAACACTGGGCAACCCATTCCTTGCTTTATATATCTCTTCGGAGGAAAATTTGGCAAAGTTAGATGAGTTACAGCAGATAAATGCTATGTTAAGTGATCCCCGGGGGGTATCAAAAGATAAAATAGAAGACGGAATACGTAAAGGTAAAGTTATTGTGGTGCAATCTTTCGGACTGCATTCATCAGAAGTGGCTGCTACTCAAACTGTAGCAGAGATGACCTATGATATGCTTACTAAAAATGATGATGAAACACTGCGCATACTTGACAACACAATTTCCATTATTATCCCCTGTTTCAATCCGGATGGCGAGATAATGATAACTGAATGGTATAATAAATACGTTGGTACCGAGTACGAAGGAGCGAGTTTACCGTGGTTATATCATCATTATATTGGTCATGATAATAACCGTGATGCATTTATGTTGAACACCATTGAGTCTGCTTATGGCGCTAAAATATTATTTAGAGATTGGGTACCACAAGCTTATATTGATCACCATCAGATGGGCCCCTATGGTGCCCGATTATATGTACCACCTTATTCAGAACCAATTCGCCCTGAAGGAGATCCACTTGTTTGGCGTGAGATGGCTTGGTATGGGGCGCATATTGCCTACAAAGAAGAACAAGCCGGCAGATCAGGCGTTGTTAATGCTGCCGTATTTTCCGGTTGGGGCCATTTTGGTTTTCACTGGATTACGCCATTCCATAATATCGCCGGTATGCTAACCGAATCAGCCAGCGCTACACTGGCAACCCCATTATATGTGCACCCGGACCAACTTAATGGCTCGAGCAGGGGGATGCCCGAGTACGAGGTGCAAACAACATTTCCTAATCCGTGGAAAGGTGGCTGGTGGCGCGTCAGAGATATTGTTGAACAGCAAAAGATAGCTGCTGTAGCCGCACTGGATATTGCTGCCAGAAATAGAGAAACCGTCTTACGTAATGCCTATCTGAAAGCGAAAAGACAGACCGAAAGGGGTGCCGAAGGTAGTATTGTTGCTTTTATTATTCCTAATCAACAACATGATCCGCTGACAGCAAATAAAATGGTAAATGTGTTGCTTAATCAGGGTATTGAAGTGAAAAAGTCTTCAAATGGGTTTACGCATGAGGGAAGAGTTTATGAAACCGGCACCTATGTAGTATCACTTGAGCAGCCTAAAAGAGGAGTAATTCGTTGGCTTCTTGGCAGAACATATTATCCTGATAATGCTTATACCAGATTCCGGGATGGCTCTCCTATAAGGCCTTATGATATGTCTACTGATAATATCTCTGAGTATATGGGTGTCCATGTAGATCCGGTAGCTACTAGAGTAGGAGCTGACTTTATTAAACTTACTGCCTTAGAATCTACCGTAGGAGTAGTGAATAAAGGACAATATGGCTATATAATTGACGGTAAACTTAACGATAGCTTTACGGCCGTCAACCTACTTTTTAATGCTAAAGTTGATGTAAAGCGAGTAGATGCAACAGGCAATGGACTTAATGCCGGAGACTTTGTAGTTCCGGCTTCTGCGAAGACTGAACTACTGAATGAAATAGCGGAAAAAACAGGTGTTAGTTTTAAAGCATTAAATAGTAATGCATCTGCAAACCGTTCTGTTAAACGCCTGCGTATTGGTATGTATCAACGTTATTTGGGCGGTAATATGGACGAAGGTTGGACACGTTTATTACTTGAGAACTTTGAATTTCCTTATACAACACTTATGGACAAGGATTTAAAAGCAGGTGATTTGATTAAAAAATACGATGTGATTATTCTTCCGGATGATAATTTGGGTACGATGACAGGCATAGATAGAAGCGATAGGATGAAGAGAAGATTAGAGTCAATGCCACCTAAATATATTAGCGGATTTGGCCAGGAAGGAATTGATGCCCTAAAGGTTTTTGTTGAGCTGGGAGGTACATTGCTTACCTTCGGACAAGCCGGAGAGCTTCCAATTAAAGAATTTAAGGTTCCAATTCGCAACGTGGTAGAAAATGTATCGTCTAAAGAATTCTGGTCACCGGGATCTACTCTTAAGATGAATGTAGACAATTCTAATCCACTTGCCTACGGTATGCCTGAATTGGCCCTGGCATTATTTGTTGGCAATAATGACGTTTACCAGGTAATACCTACGGCTAAAAATGACCAGATTGAGCGAATTGCTACTTATGTAGACCGTGATATAATGCAAAGTGGCTGGTTGTTAGGCGAGGAAGTAATTGCTGAAAAGGCTGCCATAGTTTCTGTAAAGATGAAAAAAGGTAAGGTGATAATGATTGGTTTCCGACCGCAGCATAGAGTGCAAACCCATGGTACTTTTAAGTTTGTGTTTAATGCTTTGGTAAGCCAACCAGAGTAACATCATAGATTAGATTACCTATTTATAAATATCATTAAAATTGCCCTGGATAAGGTAAGGTGGCTGATATTGACAGGTGGTTATCTACATAAGTCGTGAACCACCTGATGAGCAAGCGAAACAGGTATTCGACCATTAGCGATTTACCTGTTCCTTCAACAGACAAATTTCCAATAACCAACACAGGTCTCTCATGTAAAAGAGTGTATGTATCCGATGATATTGAGGCGGTTTCTTAACCTGACAGCTAACGAATACAGGAAGGCAAAAGGGTATAAATGCAGCCTCAGAAATCTCATAAAATTTGTTACCCAAATATGAGAGAATTAATGATGAAAATAAAAAGATGTTTATGGTTGGATCCAATTTACATCAATAAAAAGTGCTTTTCGTGGGGTTCTCTTATACAAAAAATAATACCCGTAATATCATCTGGTGATACTTATAAATTATATGCGGTGAGTTGTCTATACTATTTGGGAAGTAGTAGATTCTATGACTATATTTATTGAGCACAATGATGAATACTTAGAGGTCTTACTTATTTCGTCAGCCGTTATGTTATAATAATCAGAGTCTGTCTATAAAGTAATGATGAAATGAGAATAATTCAATATCATAAATAATTAAATCTAAAAATCACGCGCACATAATGTAGATGATGTGCATGAGCTCACATTGCACATTCGTTATACGACATATTATTCGGCCAAAAAATTATAAGTATCATAAATTATATAAAAAATGGAAGTAACTTTTCTGTTAATAATAATAATCGGAGTGGGAATTGGGTTTTATATCCAAACGGTTGCTGGTTTTGCAGCTGCACTTGTTACGCTTCCTATTATCTTAAAAGTTTTAAATATCCAGGAAGCTGTTGCTTTAATGTCGATTTTCTTTTTCCTATTCAGCATTATTTTAATTTACAAAAACTGGAAACTGATCAATAGAAAAGTAGTTATAGAAATGTCGATCGGGATTGTTATCGGACTATTCTTAGGAATATGGATTTTGAAATTCGGAAATCCAATCGTACTAATGAAAGCATTAGGTATATTTATCCTACTTTTTGTAGGCCATTCTTACTTTAAGAAAAAGAAAATCAAAATAATCAGGAAACTTGGAATTTTGTTTGGATTTGTCGGCGGCATATTTTCAGGATTATTTTCAACAGGCGGACCAATATTTGTTGTATACACTTATAGCAAATTAGACAAACCCGACATTGTAAGAGCAACAATAATTGGCACAATCGGAATAACTAATTTTTTAAGAGTCCCACTCCTTATCTTTTCGGATATACTAACAATTGATATATTCTTAATATCTCTTTATGTGCTTCCGTTTTTTTTACTAGCTTTATTTCTAGGACACAAGACCTATCAAAAAATTAATGAGAAAACATTAATAAATGTATTAATGATACTTTTAACATTATCTGGCATATCCTTAATTGTGGGATAATTAAAAACCCAAGCAATTATTGACATATTCCATATTCAAGACATCAATGAGTTATTGATTAAAAGAGGCTATAATGGTATTTAGGGATATAAATGTTACTAACATTGACCCATAAATCATGAAGGGAAGATGTAAATTGATAATTCACTGTTTTTTCTAACTTTATCCACATTGGATTGGTTGGCGCATTTGGAATATCGCCATGTATCGTTTTGCATAATATATTGACTACAATGAAAAGTAATATGAATTTACATATAACATTCATATTAATCCTCTTTCTAAGTTTTCTAAAAGTACAATCTCAAGATACTTTTCGGAGTGGACATCTGGAAGTTTTTGAAGAAGATAACTCCTTTTTCATCAAAGATAAATTCTGGAGAGGTGCTGATGGCGCAGCATCAATTGATTTAGGAAACGGGCGAATACTTTGGTTGTTCAGTGACACATTTATTGACCCAAAGGGTACAGGTAAACGAGGTAATTCGAAAATGATCAATAATAGCATAGCCATTCAGGAAGGCTATGAATTGGAAAAATCTACTATGACATTTTACTATAAAGGTTCTCAAAAAAAACCGAAATCCTTTTTTGAACTTCCCGGTAAAAACTGGTTTTGGACTGGGCATGGAATCATGGTAAAAAATAAATTAATTGTTTTCATATTTGAAGAGAAGAGTACTAAAAGAGATATCGGTTTTGAGGCTATTGGGTGGTATGTTGTAATAATTGATAATCCATTTGACAATCCATCAAATTGGAAAATGGAATACATAAAAGGTCCGGAAACATTTGGTGTAATAGTTGGATCCTCAGCAGTTTTGAAGGATGATAGTTATATCTATGCTTATGGTGTTAAGGAACCTGCTACTCATGAAGTTTATCTTTTACGATTTGAAATAAACAAACTGATTAATCGCAATATAACCGAAATCGAATGGTGGGTAAATGGCGACTGGGTAACCAGATTAGATAATGAACCAATACCCTCTTCTTTATTTATTGGTCAGACAGAGTTTTCTGTACATTATCAGCAAGACATTGATAAATATATTCAAATCCAGACCTATGGGTTTGGACATGCATCAATAGGATACAGGCTTGCTGATAAACCCGAAGGCCCATGGACGGATCCTGTAATTTTTTATCACCCGCTCCTAAATGACGAAAAAGATTTTGTTTACTCGGCAAACGCACATCCTGAATTGACCGCAGATGGAATCTTAATAACGTATAATATAAACAATGGAGATTTTAGAAAACTAATAGATAATGAGAATATATATTTCCCAAAATTTGTCCGAATCAAATTCTTAAAACCAAAAAATTAACACAAAGCAGCCGATCGAGTAGACGGCTCTGCCAGTAAACACTAACGGAGTGCACCCCGCCTGTACGGACGGGAATGACGCAGTCAGGCAGGTCTCACATTTATCTGCCGAAATGAAATTTGGTAGGCATAATACAGTAAATTCCTAGCCGTGCAGGAATGCCAGATGTTGAACGAGGAACCAACCTGAGGTATATCCGGGAATTGCTGGGACACAATTCAAGTAAAACCACCGAAATTTACACGCATATAACCCTTTCGGGAATGAAAAATGTACAAAGTCCATTAGACCAGTTGACAGATGTATAAAGAGAATAAAATAACACAATGCCCCATTTTAATAATTCA
>JACZXH010000017.1 GCA_022571715.1 Bacteroidota bacterium
TATTTTCTCTAATAACACTATTAATGCAAATGCCTTGTTTGTTAAGATTTCCAATTAAGCTACATATCTTTATATCATTATGTTTAATCGCATAAGCAAGCTCTTCAGCGGCTGAAAAGGTATAACTACTTGTCAAAACATAAACCGGGGTCTCCGGATATCTTTTACCAGGAAGATGTGGTACAGTCCAATATTGTTCCTCCTTGTCATCTTTTCTATAAAAGATAGAGTAAATATGTTCTCTATCTGAACCGGAAAGGTAGCTGTAAATGGTCTGGATCATCCTTGTGTCTCCACCTCCATTATCTCTCAAATCAATTATTATGGCCTTGCTATTTGATAAAAAATTCATAGACGAATGCACGGTAGATGTCGCTTCTTCCCATGTTGAGAAATAATTAAATTTTAGATACCCGATATTTCCTTTTAAGATTTCGAGTTTTTCAAAACCGAAATTTTCATTTCTGCTTGCATTGACAGATTGAAGTCTTTCAACTTCTTTCTCTTCTTCGGAAAGTTCTTTTTCAATTGTTTTATTGGGATTATAAAAAACCCTTAAGTGTAAGTCCTTTGTAATGTTTTGAAGATCCGCTGTCAGCGTGTCTCTTAATTGTCCATTACTTAGTTTGGTATAGACCTTGTTATTTATGAGTATGTTAATTTCAGTAACTACTTTTTCCCCTGTTTCTGGGAAAATATATTCTTCATTAACTTTATCTCTTATTAAACCTGCTATTACATTTTGATCTTGACTGTACATAGCATTGCTGGTTCCAAAAAGGATGCAATAAATTATCAGTGTGATGATACGCTTTGTCATAAAATTTTATTTATTAATGTATAATATTTTCACATTTTGTCCTGACAGTTATGGCTTGAGCAGTTTTTACTTAAGGATTTGCGGTCACGCCGCTTTAGGCGTGATTAACATAAATATAATGAGCGCAGACCAGCGCGTTGAGAAAGTTATATGTCGTTTTCGATTTTATGTTAAAGTAAATAACGGCTTTGCCACAAATTATTATCTTTATTGATGCAAATCTAAATAAATGAATAGACGAGAATTCAAACATGAGTTAGAAAGACATAAGAATCCTGTTGGCCTTTGCCCCATATAACAAAAACTAAGGATCTGCTGCTTAACAACTCTCAAGGTTTGATGAGGAATAAATATACTGTGTCAGAACTTTTCTCCCTTCAATTTGAATGCCTTATCGTATTCCTCGACCTGTGCACCGCCAAGCACACGATTGGACATGTATTCACCAAAGGCAGGTCCATGTTTGAAGGCATGACCTGATCCTCCACAAGCGAACCAGAGGTTTACGTTATCTGGATGTGTGTCAACAATGAAATGTTCATCTGTACTCAACGTCAACTGGCATACCCGACCTCCTGTAATGGGCTGATTCTTCAATGCAGGAAATCGTTGTGCTACAAAGTCCCGGGCTCTTTTTATTTCGATGTGGTGGATTAGACGTTCGTCCGTATCCATGTCGATGCTATTGTAGTCGGGAAAAGGTGCTGCTTTCAGACCACGCCCGTGGAAATCCGGAAATCCGTACCAACGCGTGCCGCGAAATAACCAGATGGGAAGGTTGGGATACGAAAATCGTGGATCTCCGGCGGGTGTTCCGATGAACAAGACATCCCGTCTAAACACTTTCAGTTTGTCTTTTAGTATTTCCGGGAATATGCTCCCCATCCACGGGCCTCCGGCAAAAATGTATTGATCAGCACGAAGTTTTGAACCATCACTTAATTCGATGAAATCCAGCTTTCCGTTGACACTTTTTCCTGGCAATCCCTTCGTATGAATAAACGTGCCTCCATTTTCTATGAATTTCTCTGTTGTCGCCCGGCAGGCTTCCCTGGCTAGCAAGGTACTTCCCCCAGCACCACCAGCATCATACAACGCAACTTCATCTTCCAGAATACCTAGCTGTGGCCAGCGATGTATGATTTCATCACGGTCCAGTACTTCACTTTCAATACCAAATGGCTTGAGCCTGCGCTTGGCTTCCTTTGCATATGTCAAATAATCAGCGGGGCCAATGGACAAACGCCCCGTTGAGTACATCAGTTTTCGTCCCCACTCCTTTTGCCATTTATCCCACAGCTCATGTGCACGCACGACCATTTTGGTGTACATGAGCTTTTCTCCATAATCTGCCCTGAGTATCCTCGTCTCTCCACCGGAACTTGACCGGGTATTACCTGGTCCGTATGCATCAATCAAGGTGACCTTAGCTCCCTGTTCCTGAAGGTAAAAGGCTGTCCATCCACCCATCACTCCTGCCCCAACTACAATGATCTCCGCTGATTGTGAGGGATTGATATTGGCAAAGCTTTGTGCCTTGGATAGTAGTGAGCCAGTTGCAATGGCACCAGATGTGTATTTTATAAAGTCACGGCGTTTCATAAAATCAAGTTAAGTAATTAATGGCAGAGTTCATAAATTCAGGTTGCAAGGGCTAGCTGGTGTTAGTCTATTCTTTTTGCTTCAATATCCCTTACCCTCCCTCGAACCCTAAGCTCGTCCGACCGGTAGGCAGGGCAATCTTAACCCGCCTTCGCTAAAACTACGGACGAGCAGGCATAACGCAGGACATTATATGATAAACATAGGAAGTGACTGTTAGCATCGTATCAGTTTTTTGCTTCAAAATCCAGCGCAGCATCCAACCCTATCGCTACCCCTTTTATTGTATGTACATATCGAATGGCCACCAAAGCCCCACCGACAAAGGATTCATAAGAAGTACTGCTATGACGTATTGAAAAAATCTCTCCCATATTACTAAATGCGACCTCCTGATCAGATAACATGCCCTTCATTCGCAACGAGTGAACACGAACCCCGGACACCAAACCACCTCGTGCTCCTTTTACTACCTCTTTGCCAGCTATTTGCTCTGATTGATTTCTATACTTCCCCATTCGCATGGCTGTAGCCAATGCCGTACCTGAAGGAGCATCAGGTTTTGCAGCTTCATGACGCTCAATGATTTCAGCCGAATCAAAATGAGCTGAAGCCATTTCAGCAAAACGCATCATGAGTACGGCACCTATTGAAAAGTTAGGTACGATAAGACACCCTGGATCATCTTCAGCCCAAAAGGATCTTAATTTCCTAATCCGATCTTCAGTAAAACCAGAGGTACCAATAACAACGTGTATTCCTTTGGTATGCCACATTTTAAGATTTTCCATAACTACGCCCGGATGTGCACATTCCACAATTACTTCTGCATTAATTTTTTCCGGGGAATCTTCGATTTCCATCCCCGCCACCATTTTTCCGGCATGACCCGGAGCATAAACTCCGGTAAGTTGCATACCGTTAGCGTTTGAAATACCATGAGCAATTACACTGCCTAACCGGCCCATTGCTCCTGAAACTGCTACTTTCATACTGTATTTTAGTTAAAATCAGTTAGATTATCTTGAAATTTTCTGAAAAAGTAATCATCATATTTACTCATTTTATCTCCTCCCACCCAACGACATCTTCGACGCGTGGCTTCTTTCATGATCATATTTCCCGGAGACTGGTTTTCTGCCATACAGTTCATCCAATTCTTCCTGGCCAGGATACGGGGCTCTGGAAGTGGAGCTGTGCGCCACCTTCATTTTATCCCACACCGTATAGCTCGGCTGATTTTCTTCGCTGTAACGCGGATCGGGAACCATGGGCAGCCGTTCCATTTTGAGAATATCCATGCTCAGGAAATCAAAGTCTTCCACCACTTTCCCAAGCAACAGGTAACACCCCAGTCCCTTGAACGGGTATTTCTTCAATGTCTGCGGAAAATGAGTGGTATCAAAATATCCTCCTTCCACATCGATCCAGGTCCCGAAATTCATCATCTCCTGCCGTCCATTTTTCTTAATCGGCACATCTTTGATAGACACCAGGTAGCCCATCATACGCACCACCTTACCCACATGATTGGGCAACTCTTTCACAAAAACATCTCCCCTGAAGGAAGTTTCCAACAAATCGAATGGTGAAATCGATACAGGGTAGCCTAGGCCTTCCAGCTCATCAAATGCATCTTCCAAAGGATCTTTTTCCATTTCCGGAAAGGAAAAGGACTTTGGAGCAGCCTTAAACAGCGCGTTCGAAGAACTTTCCTTTTGCTTGTGATTGAAGTACTTTTTCGCTTCAATAATCAGTTGACCCTTTACCACATCAAATCCTCGAAACGCTCCCACGTAGATGAGATGGCTCAGATCGTCGTAGGTGATCTTCGTGCGATTGATGAAAGAGATTAAATCGGTGTAAGTTCCATTTCGTTCTCTTTCTTCCGGAATCATCTCTTTCATTTTGTTACTCAAATGGATCACCTGGCTTAATCCTAAATAGATCGTGTCACCTTGCAAGCTAGCTAAATGCTGGCTTTGATTCACATCCGGAGGCTCGATAGACGCCCCCAAAATACGTGCTTCGTTGATGTATACCTCCGGACGGTAAAATCCTCCATTGTTGTTGATGACCCCGGTAATAAACTCCAACGGATAATAGGCTTTCAGGTACAAACTTTGGTAACTCTCGACCGCGTACGATGCACTGTGGCTTTTACAGAAACTGTACCCCGCAAAAGAAGCAATCTGGCGATACACCTCATTGATGACATCATCCGGGTAGCCCATTTTTTTGCAATTCTCAAAGTACAGCGCCTTAATCCGTTCAATTTCCTGTTTGGAACGTGATTTCCCGGACATGCCCCTTCGTAGCACATCCGCCTCTTCCAATCCGAGTTTTGCAAAATGGTGCGCAATTTTGATCACATCTTCCTGATATACCATTATCCCGTAGGTATCGCTGAGCTGTTCTTCAAATACCTTATGAAAATACCGGATTCGGGAAGGATCACGATGCCTTTCCACGTATTCCCGCATCATTCCGCTTTGCGCCACTCCAGGACGGATAATAGAGCTGGCGGCTACCAGGGTTTCGTAATTGTTGCATTTGAGCCGTCGGAGCAAACCCCGCATGGCAGGGCTCTCGATATAAAAACATCCGATTGTTTTCCCCTCCTCCAGCATTTGATTACATTTTGGGTCATTTTTAAAAACCTTCGTATTGGAGATATCAACAGTTACTCCCCGGTTTTCCTTCACCATTTCCACGGCATCCTTTATGTGCCCCAACCCGCGTTGACTGAGTATATCAAGCTTTTCCAGGTGGATCGATTCGGCGATGTACATATCAATCTCGCAGGTAGGAACTCCTTTCTGGTACACATTCATCGCCGAATAGGTGGCAATGGGCTCTTCGGAAATAAAAATACCGCATGAATGCATGGAATACTGATTGGGAAACCCCTGCAGCATGGTACCAAATCGATGGATTTTATGGGTAATGTCGTCAACTTCCTGTTCTTCAAAGGGTGTTCGACTCAGGTGATCCAGCTCTTCTTTAGGTAATCCGTATACTTTACCCAACTCCCTGACAACCGAGCGGAATTTGAAATCACTGACGGTCCCGCAAAAGCCTGTATAGTCTCTACCAAACCGTTTAAAAATATAGGCAATGATGTCGTCCCGGTCTTTCCAGCTCCAGTCGATGTCAAAGTCCGGAGGGCTGGAACGCTTGGTGTTTAAGAACCGAGAGAAGTAAAGGTTTAATTCAATAGGGTCAACTTCGGTGATTTTCAAGCAGTAAGCCACCAGCGAATTTGCTCCACTCCCCCGCCCTACATGGAAATAGCCGTTTTGCATACTATGCCGCACGATGTCCCATGTTGTGAGGAAGTAACACCCAAACTGAAGCTTATCGATCACTTCGAGCTCTTCATACAACCTTGCCCTGGCAATGGTATCATGCTTACCATATCGATCTCGAAAACCTTCCAGTGCGAGCGTTTCCAGCAGCATTTTATCCTCATAGCGGCTTCCCGTAAAGGTTTGTTTGTTTTTAGGCGCTTTAAAATCGAAATCAAAGTCGCATTGATCGGCCAGTTTATCCGTATTTTTAATGATCTCGGGATGATTTTTGTATAGTCCCCGGATGACATCGTTCGGTTTCATTACTTCGTTTTTTCCGGCATACTGCCCTTCCTGCAGGTAGCTTAAGAGAATGTTATTATCGATGGATCGTAGCAAGCGATGCAATTGAAATTCGTTCGCATTTCGGTAGGTGACGGGATTCCAGCACACCAGTTTTCCGGGTTGATTAAGCAGTGGATTTTTATATCGCTTTAGTTCGTTCGGATGTATCCCTACAAATTCATGGGACTGCAAGATCTCAGGAATATTGGACGTCGGGTAAATGACAAAAACCTCGCGAAAGAAAGGAGACTGTAGCGGTAAGGGCATTTCGCCCAGTTTGGTCTTGGTCAACAACTCATTCAGTTCCCGAAATCCCGATACGTTCTTTGCGAGTCCAATGTATAATAGCCTGTCCTCTTTTCGGAATTCAACACCTACAATAGGTTTTATGCCCTCATTCCTGCAACACTTAACAAAATCAAAAACACCTGTTGTGTAATTAATGTCCGTCAGTGCCAGGTAATCTAATGTACATCGTTGCGCTTCCTGCACAAGACCTTCTACAGGGATCGTTCCAAAACGGAGCGAGTAATTCGAGTGACAGTTGAGATACATGGATTAAGCTATTTCGTGATCAAACATGGAGAATCCAATGGCTCGTCGTATGAGTCCGGGATTTTTAAAGCGGTGTTTCATCCTGTCCATTGCCTGGTAGAGCCTGATCATTTTAATATTATCCTGAAACAAGTCGATTTGCTGATTGCCCCGCACTAAACCGGAAAGTTTCACACCAATCAATCGTAACAACATTCGACGCTGATACAGCTTCTCAAACAGTTCATATGCACAGGGTATCAACACCTCATCACTTGAAGTAAAAGCTATTTTCTTCTGCATCGTTTCCGTATCCCAATTAGTATACCGAATTCGAACAGTAATAGTAGAGCACATCAGGTTGCCTTCGCGAAGCTGGAAAGCTACTTTCTCTACCATGGCTAAGAGTAAGGCCTTCAATTCTTTCAAATCCTGTGAGTCTTTATCAAATGTTTTTTCGGTAGAAATGGATTTTTTATTAGTGCAGGGAATGACGGGCGTATTATCAATACCATTGGCTTTTTCCCACAGACGAAGTCCATCCTTACCCAACAACTCCTGCATAGAATCTGAAGGGACCTGCCGCAACGTTTGTATGATTTTTATTCTTATCCTTCGCAGTAACTTGTACGTGACGTCACCCAGTGAAGGCAGA
Source organism: Bacteroidota bacterium (assembly GCA_022571715.1). Taxonomy (GTDB): domain Bacteria; phylum Bacteroidota; class Bacteroidia; order Cytophagales; family Cyclobacteriaceae; genus SZUA-230. The sequence goes on from JACZXH010000017.1 coordinate 7,247, forward strand.
TTCCTGATGGATTGCGGATCGATAAAGGGCTGAACTTCGTTAAGCGAAATTTGCAATCTTCCCCGGGGTTTGGCGTAGTTCGTGCACATTTTAGCGATTGTTTTATTTACACTTAACCCAAAGGACATGGGTAATCCCGTTTCTTTCTGCACTCGATGAACCAGCTCATTGGTGAATTGTAAACTTCCAAAAAACCGGTCCATCCCGGACATATCCATGTAGAACTCATCAATAGAGGCACGTTCATGAACTGGTACCCGCTCAGAGATGATATCATTAACGATGTTGGAATACTGAGTAAAAAGATCGAAATCCCCCTTGATCACCACCGCATCAGGACACCGCTGCAATGCCACCCGTGTAGGCATGGCTGCCTGTATTCCATACTTCCTTGCTTCGTAAGACGCCGAGGTAACAACACCCCGATTGCTGATACCTCCAATAATAAGCGGTCTTCCTGCCAGCTCCGGCATTTTTAGGAGCGTGCAGTTCACATAAAATGCATCCAAATCCATATGCACAATTTGACGATCCATTACGTCTCTTATTTTTGTAAATTAAAACTAATAATTTTAGTTATTTACTAAATTAATTAGTTTTTGGTTTTGTATCAAGAAAAATCAAATGGATTATCACTCACGTTTCTACTTCTCAATTCCTTTACCGACAAAACAAATCATTAATAATATGGCTACTACTCTCAACTTGCTTGCGGGTTGAGTTGCCATCAGCGTTTAGAACGCAGCATCTAATACACTTACAGCCTACACTTTATTTGAATGCAATCCTTTCTTTTTTTTGTTACCGTCATTCAGATTTACGCTCTTCCCTTCTTTACAATTACTTTTTCTTCAATAAAAAAGTATTCAAAAAATCAAGCCAAAATAATCACCTATGTGGGTAATTATAGAAACAACTAAAACGAACAGTCCAGAAAAAATAATAAACCAGATGGTCAACATTACTATTTTCCATAAATTCCTTTTCTGAAGGGGAATCCAAATGGATTTTGTGTAATGGTAAAAAATGAATAACAACCTGCCTTCCTATACTGATACATATTACTTAATGTTCCCGGCAGGTTACAACCTCAGTTGGGTAATGACCAAACAATTTCCTGAACATTCTGGCAAAGTGGCTCATGTCATAAAAATGTAAATCCGCCGCTATAGTTGATGGCCTGATCCCATTTCTGATTAATCTCAGGCTTTCCGCTAGTCTTAGGTGTATTAATAGTTTGATTGGACTGATACCGTAGATTTTCTTAAATGTGCGAACAAAATGAAATTTGGAAATTCCGCTTTCTAGCGAAATGGTGTCCAGGTCTAAATCTTCGTAGATGCTTTGCCTAATCAGATCATTCGCGAAGCTTAACTTTTTTATCAATTCAAGTTTTGTTGATACTTTTATTGGCTTTTGATTGTTCATCATTTTTTTCAGTGGCTCATTGGCAATGACCATTTCAAAACAGAGCCTCAATAAGAAATCTTCCACATGCCTATCTAAGAATAATCCATTGCGACATAATTCAAACAATCTCCCAATTTGGTTCCCGCAGGCGAAAGGGTAATCAAAAAAAATGTATCTCCTAAGCGAGTTGTCACCTTTCTCCTTAAACAAACGCTCACTTGAACCATATTGTGATTTGACGTATTCAATTATTGATGGACTTAGAAAAGCTGAAAATCCTTTAGATCTTAACTGTTGAGGGCAGCTCCACTCTACTTGTGATCCGGGATTTATGATCATACCCTCCCCTCTTTTTAGAATTTTTCGTTGTCCATTGACCAAATAGGTTTCAGAACCCTCGTAGCAGTATTTAAATGAATACGAATCTCTTAAATGATAGGTGACACTGCTTTCTTCTGTTGTTTCGGAATAAAATACGTGGTTGCCTGAAGTAAATTGGACTCCTTCCAAATCACTTACCTTGTTAAGTATTTTAATGCCACTCATTTCAAACTAAATTAGCAATTATTTACAAAGCCCCTAATGATGTGAACCATATTTTTGCGCTATGTTCTCAGATACACTCACACATATTTTAATTTGCAGTGTTTCCATTCTTTTCCTCGGATGCAACCACAAACAGGATATTACGGCTAACGAAGTTGTCAGTAATAGCATTATTACAATGGGAGGAATGGAGAATATACTTAATACGAAATCGAAAACTATTACAGGCGTATATTTTGAGCCTGCGTACAATTTAGTTTTAAAATTTAAGCTACAGTATCAAAGGCCGAATTCCCGTCTAATGGAAGGAAAAATGGATGACGGTACCTTCTTTTATGAGGGGTTTGATGGCGAGACTGCATGGGAATATTACAAAGGTGACACAATGCCAAGAATTATGAATGGCGAGGCCTATAAAGCTATAGAGAGAGGTGCTGAGTTTGATGTATCATTCGTGAACTACGAAAATAAGAATAATTCAATAGCATTAATTGGAATACGAAAAATTGGTAACCGTCAAACGTATGAATTGGATTTAATTGAGTCAGGTGGCTGGGTGAAGACATATTTTATTGATACTTCAACATTCCTTGTTGTGGCTGTAAAGAAAGAGATGCCGGTGCATGCCAAGGGACCGGATATCTCCATTCTCGTAAATTATGCAGAATATAATGAAGTTAATGGTGTGCTTTACCCATTTACCATAACTGAGCGTGACATTTCTGACGGGGGAAAAATCCTGAATGCCTTTTTTGTCAATCAGATTGAAGTAAATACGCTTTTAGATCCTAAAATTTTTGATCATTTATCAGCTACGGACAACTAACAGTGCACCAAAGAGATGACGATATGATTGAATTTGATCGATCAATGATAAAAATGATGTTGCCAAAGCATCTTTCATCGATACAAATCACCATTGAGATACCTCAATCCTGAATCAATAATAACCGATACAATTTTTTTCCCTGGCCCTATAATTCTTGCACGTTGAATAGCTGCCCACACATTTGCGCCGGATGTGGTTCCTCCAAATATCCCTTCCAATCTTGTTAGTCTATTTGCGGTTTCGTAAGCATCCTCATCTTTCACGGGGATCACCCTCATCTATCAGATCTGTCCTTAATATTGATGGGACAAAAGATAAACCTATACCTTCTAATTTATGCTTTCCAGAAGTATCACGACCTGAAACATTTCTCACATAGAATGGCTCAACGGCAATACATCTAATAGTTGGAATCTCTTTTTTAAACACTTCAGAATTTCCGGAAAAACATGCACCTCCACCAGCTGCCACAATAAATTCGTCAATATCCGATCCTCAATTCTTTTGCTCTAGCGATCATGTCATAAATAACCTTTGCCGATAATATTCCATTATCGCTTTTGAGAACTTCCAACTCAGCTCCAAATGCGCGCATGGTTTGAAGTTTTTCTTTTGCAAAAGCATCCGATGAAATCAAATAGACCTGGTAACCCTTTTTGGCACAAACCATAGCCAGTGAGCTTCCTGTGCTTCCTCCCGTATATTCTACCACCCTGCCCCCTTTTTTTAGCTCACCTCTTCTTTCTGCTGCTTCAATCATTGACAGGGCCATTCGGTCTTTCATGCTTCCTGTAGGATTCTCTCCTTCATACTTTACATATATTTCGGCACATTTGGGTTCAGACAGCCTCTTTAGTTTAATCAATGGTGTATTTCCAATTTCATTCATCTTTATAATTTTATACAGAATTATCAGAACAATTTATTCGACCCATTCAAGTTTTGCCATTCTCAAGTCTTCCTTAAAGTGTGTATTATCAAACATTGCGGACAGCATTTTATGAGACAATACCCTGGCTGATTCAATTCTTGTCCTCTGTTATGTATTGAGCAGCTGCAGCAAGACCAATTGGGCCAGCTCCGATTATTACTATTGGCAATATTTTCATTAATGTATTTGCTATATTTATAAAAAAATTATACCATACGTGAAGAAGAATTCTGGCCCCCAATGGCTATAACTGTACTGAATCGTGTAGCTTGTAAATGAATTAATTAAATAATGTAAACCAATAATCACTTTAAACTGATATTATGAAAATTATGAGTAGAGTATTTATGGCAATGACTGCATTGCTTGTGCTAACAATCACGAATGGAAATTCCATTACTATTGCCTCTGATATAAACCCTTCAGATCCTGTTCAGAAGAGTCCGCGTCAAGAAGCAACCGGAGAAATTGATGGTGTATCAATCACGGTTGATTACGGATCACCGTACGTTAAGGGCAGAACCATCTGGGGTGGCCTTGAAAAATATGGAGAAGTTTGGCGTGCGGGTGCAAATAAAGCTACGTCCGTTGAATTCAGTAAAGATGTTAAAATCAATGGTAAAGAGTTAGCCGCCGGAAAATATGCCCTGTTTATAATTCCTAATGAAAAGGATGATTGGGTGGTAATTTTCAATGAAGGCTGGGATGCCTCGGGTACCCAGTATTCTGAGGACAAGGATGTATTACGAATCTCAGTAAAACCCAAGTGGTCTGATGAAGTCGTGGAGAGCCTTACTTACAGTGTAGACAAGACATTGAATTTTGCCTGGGAAAAAGCAGCCATTAATCTAACCGTTGAGTCTGAATAAAAGTATTCATAAGAATTTTGAAATCCCGGTTGATTGATTCAGCCGGGATTTATTGTACTTGATTAGGCACCACCTGCCCAAAGCGGTCTTGACCTCCAATGCTTCACTCAGTTCTCCTCTCCGGCGGCCAAAGCTGCGACGGCTCGTTGGCAGGCATAACGCAAATCATATAAAAAATGGTCCTTAATTTTGCTAATTTTCAAACTATGCCCGTGAAATCCATAATCTTTCTTGTTATTGTGATGCATATTGGATCGCTGACAAACGCCCAGACAGTTAGGATTGAATATATTGCACATGCGTCGTTTAAACTATCGTATCATGAGAAGAGTCTTTTGATAGATCCCTTTGCTGATACCATTTGGATTGGCTATAAATTTCCCAAAAATATTACAGCAGATGCAGTTCTGATCACACACCCACATTATGACCACGATGGAGGTAGGTTCAGGGGTATTGAACCATATTGGGAGGATCAGCTTCAAATAATTGAAGAAGCAGGTACTTATACTATTGGTGAATTTAAAATCACTGGTTTGAAAGGCAAACATTCCGATCCATATGGAAAAGAGTTCGGACAGAAGAATATCATCTGGCTAATTGAAGTGGCGGGCTTGAAACTGGTACATCTTGGAGACAACGGACCACTAACTCTGACGAATTATAACGCTATCGGAACACCTGATATACTATTTGTCCCTATCGATAGTGATTTTCATATCTTAAAAGCGGATGAATTGGAAGTGGTATTGAACATGCTAAATCCGAAAATAATCGTACCTATGCATTACAGACTCCCCGACCTTGAAAAAGAGGGATTTCCCAAAGGCGGACTTGGCGAAATCGACCCGTATTTGGACGGTAAAGACGTTAGTAAGCTTAAAGGAAATTCAGAATTATTCGGGAAAACTAATTTGCCTGATGATCAACAAATCATCGTTTTTCAACATTCCATAGATGTAAAGAAGTAGATTTAACATAAATGTTTTGAAATCCTCAATTACCGGATTTTAAAACACGATACACCAGCAGTAAAAAAATATTTGCTTTTCACGAATACGGATGGCCATATCTTATCATATTCTGCAATGTGTTTAGGACGGCCTTAACCTCCTGGGCTTGCAGCGACCTGAAAAATAAGAACGATAAGCACAAAATCAGGAACCTGGTCATGACTTTCATAACATAAGGGTTAATTCATGAAGTTATTTCAAGGTAATTTAGTAAGATAATGGGAGGATTCAAGTTATAATCAGGGCACTAAATTTTAATTTATTGTTTCTATAACTTCATACAACTATTTGAAAAAAAGCTATTTATGATAGATAACTTAAACAAAAAATTCAAAAGAAGATCGTACATGTTTTGATATATATTTAGCATACGTATTCAAAAGGGCAAAAGGTGTGTTTGCCCTTTGAGCAGAATGGCTCAGGTATATCACAATAAAGAGCCTCCATTCAAATTTGTTGTCAGAATTTCAGACATATAATCAAAGAATGGACGCATTTGCTGGAAGGCATTGGAAACAATATGTGGAAAATCATTGCTAACAACCTCTTTAGCAGTGAAATCATGTCTCAGCGTCAATTGTTTATATCGCAGAAGATCAATGCTGGGATGATCTTTATCAAATCCTCTTGGTGCAGTTTTAAGTTGTGATCCATTAAGTTGTCCAAAAAAATGCCTGAATTTCCTGGATTTAAGAATAGCCCGCAGCTCATCCGAGTCCTGCGCGATTTGTCTTCTGATATGAAGTAAATCCTCTTTATTCGGTCCAAAAAAACCGCCCATGACAAACGAACCTTTTGGTCCGATTTGATAGTAGTAACCACCCCTGTTTTCGGCACCTGCGCGTCTCATTCCACCTCCCCAATTTGTTTTATAAGGTGTTTTGTCATTGCCAAAGCGAACATCACGGTAGATACGAAATAAACTTTTCTTTGCTGATGAAGTTTCGATAAAATCATGGTTACTCATTTCAGCCAGCAATCTTTCAGCGAAATTTAACATTTCCTCATACGATTTTTCATATAGCACCTTGTTGTCCTGAAACCATATGCGGTTGTTGTTTTTGTCTAGCTTTCTTAAAAATTCCAGGGTCCTTTTCATTAGTCTTTAATAATTAGCGTCTACGAGCATTAATAAGGACATCAATATTATCGGGCCTGTCATTGACATACCGTAGTCTAACATTTCCGTCATCATTTAAATCAATTGTAGCGGGAATTGAATTTATTGTAAGATACCAGCCTGGAGGAAGAACCACAGTATTCCGATTTCGGCCAAAACTCCGATCCCAAATTAGCTCGTTCCTGTAGAGGAGGTATCTTTTGGGATCTGTGTAGGTTTCTTCAATCCTTAATCTCACTGATTGTCCTTCTCTAACCGGATCAAACCAAATAACGACAACCTCCGTATCTGGCGTTGGCTCATGTCCAATCTCAATTCCTTTTTCAGAGATTTCTATGCCCTTGAGTGTCTCAACCTTTAGCTTTTCACCCGTGTCAAGAATGATTGCTGATGGATTGGAAGCTTTACTGCCCTTTCGAACCACATTTATGTATTTATCGATGCCAGGTCGGGACTCGGTATAATCATGATACAATCTAAATGAATTTGTTTCCGGAGGCTGAAGAAAATAGACAATATCGCGATTCTGGAAAGATCGTTCATTAAGCTTATAATCAACACGCGCGTGGGACTTGTCTCTTCCAGAGAGAACTGATTTATAGTCAGTCCATGGCAAGGTGCTATTTTCAGAGGACGTACCTTCTTTTTCAGGAAGCAAACGGGCAACTAATTTATATTGTATTGGTTGCGAACCTCTATTCATGAAGCTGGCTTTTATTTTACCACCATCAACTAACTCAACTTGAGAGGGGTAATTGCAGCCGATAAGCTCATATCCCGTTGGAAAAATGACAGAGTTTCGTTTAATGCCAAGAGATCGATCAAAGATAATTTTATCACCGTCAACATAGTAACTATTGGAGTCCTTATAAGTTTTGTCAATTAAAATACGAGCCTGACCTCCATCGGGTATTGGTCTGGCAAGATGAACCATGAGGAATTCTGTATCCAAATCAGCGTTTCGAAGTCCATTTGTCCTCGCTTGGGCTCCATCCACAATTACCCATTTCAATTCCTTGCCACTCATGCGGTCAAACACCTGGTTAATAAGATGCTCACTCCCTTTTCGCAGCGTATTGAAATAGTATTTCGCTCCGGATTGGGTAGCGCTTACAAAATAGTATATCCTGAATCTATTGGATTCAGGTTCCAGTAATTCATAGCGTGTATAGCTATCTACTTGGGTTTGCTGGCATTGAACCCTTGCGCTAATCAGTAGCACGAGTACAAGTAAAATGGAAGTTTTCATGGCAGGATTCCTGGTGACTAAAGAAACTTGAATATAAGAAATTATGCTGTTAGTTGAGGATTTGAAGCACAAAGCAATCAATACAACCAAATTTGGAAATACCCAATAAAATAGCTGAATTCCAACCAATTAATAATTAAAATTTTTGACGGCACCTAGCTGTTTGAAGAATTTCACATTGCGATCAAGCCAAACTGCCGTCAGGGTTATGCTAGTTAGAATCACCAGAACGGTAATATCACTATAAATAAACTCCAAATTCATACTTGATAGATTAAAACATTTGATCAGCATTGAAAATGTTAACCAGAGGTTCCCCTTCTAAATAATTCTTAATGTTAGCACAGAATATATTGGTTATTAATGTGTTCTCACGATCACTTGTACCGGCAGAGTGAGGACTTACAATGACATTATCCATCATCCACAATGGGCTGGATTCTGGCAAAGGTTCAACTTCAAATACATCCAGTCCTGCCCCACCTAAATGCCCGGATTGCAGTGCCTTAATTAAAGCAGGTTCATTTATGACGACCCCTCTTCCAATGTTGATCAGGATAGCACCTTTTGGCAACATGTTGAACTGCTCCTCTCCTATCATTTTTTCGGTCTCAGAGGTATGAGGAGTGATGATCACCAGATATTCTGATCTGGGGAGTATCATATTTATATCATCTTTTGAGAAAAGTTCATCTACATGTAAAGAAGACGGATCGATGCCCTCTTCATCTCTTTTTAACCCTAATACGTTCATCCCAAGACATTTCGATAACCTGGCCACTTCTAACCCCACTTTTCCCATTCCAATGATCCCGATTGTTCTATTTCTAAGATCTGTTCAGGCAAATTGCTCCCAATGCCTGTTTTTTTGACTTTTGATCATGGGCAGTAATTTTTTATTGAATGCCAGCATCACCATCAGGCAAAACTCAGCTAATGGCTGGGCGTGTACGCCTTTGGCAGAAGTGAAAATCGTATGTGACATTCTTACATTGTACTTCATTCGACTGATAATCTGTCCTATTCCCGAACTGGTTGTTTGAATCCATTTAACATTTGGAGCCAACTCAGGTAAGTCCTTGTAGTGAGTCCTGTCAAAATCAAACAGTATATCAGCTATTTTCAGGAGGGACTTCCATTGCTTTTCCTGTTTGCCTGATCTATGAAAGGGACCACCAATATGATCAGCCGGGAATCGCTGTGGTGCAATTAGGGTAGGTTCATATAGTACATTAATTCTCGGATTAACATTTCGAATTTTTTCAACATGATGGGGTTCAAGGTAACTTGCGATTAGGAGATTGTATGTCCTTTTGGTTTCTTCCATCCTACTAATTCCTGCTCAAGTCATCTGTGCATCAACCCCCTGACTGACCAACAGGCATTTCCAATCTACACAAAAATCACCCCCAATCAAATAAAGGGCCTTACATGGTATTCATAAATAAGTAACTTTATATTCAGATAACGTTGAACCGCTATGAAATACCTGCTCACTTCCGGACTCGTACTTTGTCTATTTGCATGCACCCCTCCTGCTTCCCGGGAAACATCAGACTTTCAAACCTTCATAGACAATTTTGATCCATCTGCAGGAAGGACGAGTAACGACTTAGATGCCGATTCCTATTTAGACGAATTAGCATGGTTCGACAGGCAACTGGGGAAACTTGACCAGTTCGACACAAGTCGGATGACTTTTGAAGAAAATATAGATTGGCAGTTTGCATACAGCATTTTAAAGGGCAGGAAAATCCGCCAGTCCCACAATCAGAGATGGAAAATGGATCCTCGTATTTACATGCGGTTCAGGACCATTGCTAATATCATCGGTGAACCTGGCGACCCCAATGACAAACTAGACCGGCTGAAGGAAAAACTGGACCTTGTGCCCTTACAACTGGCTAACGGTGAACGCCAATTGGAGATCTATGTGCCCAGATTCCAGGAATTGTCATTGTTCATGGCCAATAATGCCATTGTCTTATTTGAAAATGAAATTCCATCTTTTAACGCAGGTCTTGAAAAATCTTACGAGTTAGATGATATGGTCTCAAAAGCCCGTGAAGCCCTGGGTTCCTTTATCGACTTTCTGGAAAATGAGCTCCCAACCAAACCAGAAGGAGATTTTGCGATGGGCAAAAATACATATAACCAAATGCTGTCGGATGAGTTTCTGTTAGATTATTCAGATGAGACTTTGTGGGAATTTGGAAAAGTGCAATTCGCAATAACAGTAACCGAGTTGGAGACCCTCGCGAGAGAAATAGATAACAAGAAGACCTGGCAGGAATTGGCCATTGAGATAAAGAATGAATTCCCTGACCCCTATGACATGATTGCTGCTCATCAACTGTGGGTGGACAGTGCCAAATCGCATATTCTGAACAATAATCTCATTCCTATCCCCTGGAACGAGCAAGTCCGGGTTGTACCTCGGGCTCAATACCTTCGAAAAACCTCTTATTACGGAAATTTCTCCAGGGCTCGTGGAAAAGATGAAGATAGTATTTATACTGCCAGGTGGATGATCAATCCATTTGAAGATCGATGGGACACGCAAACCAAACAAGAATACCTGGTGGAGCATGATTGGGGTGTGATCATCGTCACCGCGCCGCATGAGGCCTATGGAGGGCACCATGTCCAGGGACTGTACCAAATGCACAATCCCAGGAAAATAAGACGTGAAAATGGTTTGTCTCTTTTCAGTGAGGGATGGGGGTTGTATAACGAACAACTTATGAGTGAAACAGGATTTTTTCCAAACAAGCGGATCCACCTACGGCAATTGCAACTGAGGCTTTGGCGCAATGCCAGAGTGATTTACGATGTAGGAATACATACTGGTAAAATGTCTTATGAAGATGCCATCAGTTTGATGACAGATGAGGTGGGTTTCTTACGCTGGGCAGCACAATTGGAAATAGATGCGGCTTCAGCACGTCCGGGCTATTTCATAGGGTATTTTATCGGGATGAAAGAGATCATGAAGATGCGCGAGCAATATCAACAGAAAATGGGAAACGATTTCACACTAAGTGATTTTCATAAAAACATTTTAGAGATTGGAAATATGCCTCCCAAGCTGATGGCTAAAGTGCTGTTGTCGGACTAACAAGCGTACTTTTTAAAATATCAGAATGACAAGACATCTCTAGCTATTGAAAAGCTTTCTGTTGCTTGGATAATATGATGTAGCAGGTTATGATGAGTATTTAGATTCAACATACTTTTTAAAAGTATGTTCATAAATCATTTTCCAACCTGATGATAGTTCTTTTTGAGTATTATCGTCAACATCTCCGAACACCGTATCGGAAAGGGTTAAAATAGTATCCGAACTATCTTCCTTTAACGTTAATTTTAAAAAGGACATAGCAGGGCCTCCGAATTGAGGAGATAAATGACCCTTGAACTCTATGGTATTAGGCGAATCTAGAACTATCACCTCAGCCCATAATAAACCTTCGTCGTTTCCATAGTCCTCGTACATTCGACCTCCTACCCTAGGCTCAATAATGAATTGTTTAGTTTTAGTACTGGTGTAGAAATCTTTTCTCCACCATAGGTTAACATCATTTAATAGACAGTCCCAGACGTCAGAAATCGCTGCCTTTATTGGAATCTCAAGAAGAATGTTAATTGTCTTTGATTGTTGCTCCATAATTAATTTATCCGTTAATTGGTTAATATTTGATTTGTACTCAGTTAGTTCTTTCAACTGAAGAATATTGCTTGCCCATTGAGCTTCGTATTTTTTTACCCACCGTTCATACAATTCCTGGAGTGGTATCGCATTTATATAATTCCACCTAAGTTTCCCCTCCTTTTTTGGTATTATCAGACTGGATTTTTTGAGAATTGATAAGTGTTTCATTACAGCGCATCGTCCTATTGATTCAAATATCTCCACCAGTTGGCCAGTTGTTTTAGGTGATTCCCGGACCAGGTCCATTAATTTTCTACGTGTAGGATCAGCAAGTGCTTTCCAAATAGATCCTGTATCAACTTGATTATCAGGCACTTTTTCTAAAATCATATCAAAAAATGTATATGTTACTTTTTAGTAACATATAAACATATACAAAATTATTGATCCAAACCAGTTGCGTTATTTATTTGTCTTGTTGGACGATGTTAGGAGGCCATAATTCTTGTGAGAAGAATTATTTCAACTTCCTGGCAAAGAAGTCAGCAACGGCTATATTTACTTTCATCTGATTTGCATGCATCATAAAATGATGAGTATCATCCACGATTACAAGGGTTTCCAACTCAACCCCAATTTGCCCAAGCCGTTGGACCAGGTCTGTACTTTGGCTAAACGCTACATTTCGGTCATCATCTGCATGTATGATCAATACAGGAGAAGTCCAGGTGGGTACACTCGATGCCGGCGATGACTCCCAGGCAATCTGCAGGACCTTTTCTGCATCTGGGGCACGCTCAAATCGATCAGGTCTTACCAGCTTGTTTGTACGATTAATGGTGCGTTCATGTACACCGTGGATATCAACACCTGCGGCAAATAAATCTGAATCCCTCCCAAGGGCCATAGCTGTCAAATATCCGCCGTAGGATCCACCATAAATTCCTATTTTATCCGGGTCCACAAAGTCCTGCCTTGCAAGCCATTCTCCTGCCGCTTTTACATCCTGGTACTCTGAAGCCCCCCGCGAGCCTCCGTCTATTGGTCGGTGGAACTCATATCCATATCCAATTCCTAATCTATAATTTACGGAAAGAACCACATATCCCTGGCTGGCAAGGTATTGATTTAATGCATACGCGTTAGAATAGTAGGATGAGTAGTGCCATCCCAGAAGCATCTGTCGGGGAGGTCCGCCATGAACATAAATAATTGCAGGTTTTTTGCTTCCGCCGGTTTGAGAATTAAACATAGTTGCGTGAATGGGAGTGCCATCAGGAGCTTTAAATATTACCTGAGTTGGTATAACAAGCTCTTTAGCAGGGAAATCATTTAGGATATGGTCAGTAGCCAATAAAGTTGACATTCTGCTTTTTAAATTCAATACAGTAGGTAAAGGAGGTCTTTTTGCTGTAGCAGAAATATATACCAACTCTTCACCATCTCCGGTAAGGACAGGTGTCCACTCGATTCCATTTCCCGACGTCAAAACTTCAGGATCTGCTTTGTTCACAAGGACTCTCAAGATATGCCGGCGATCAATGTCCAGGGGATCATTACCCGCACCCACATTGGCCGTAAATACAAGCCACTTCCCATCTGGACTTATCTTGATATATTCGGCCATGTATTCCCCCGGAGTCAACAGTAGTTCATCACCACCCCCCGACTCATCAATAGAATACAAATGAGGCCATCCGTCATGATAGGATAGAAATACGATTCTTCCATCTCCCCAATTCAGGTTTGTGCGACCATGAGTGGTTGGCAATGAACCACGCATGGTTTCAGGGGCTACCCAAGCTTCCCGGGCCTGCCCTGAAGCCACCTCACCGATCATGATCTTCCAGGGATTATGGTGCCCTTCCAAAATTGTCTGTGGTACCCCACCTCTTCCTGGCTGGCGAATAAAAGCTATTTCCTTTCCGTCCGGCGACCATCGGGCTGTATGGTCACGGTGGAAGGAAGGCGCAATCCATGTGATTGGAGTATCCTTATCCTGGTAGATTCCTATAAAAGAATGGTCGCTACGATTTGACCGGAACGAAATCTTTGATCCATCCGGTGACCATCGAGGTTGATTATTTATTCCGCGCGCTGTAAACATCTTTTCAGCTGGGGAAGAACCATCAATATTTGTGATCCATATTTGATTGGACCTGGTAAATGCCACCTTTTTGCCATCAGGAGAAATGGTTGGACTTTCTCCCTCTCCTATTAATATTGGATTACCACCGGAAAAAGGCGTACTCCAAATCCGGACTTCTGGCGGTTCCGGATCAAAAGTAGGATTTACAGGAAGGGCATCATCCCAATTGGACCCAAAGTCACCACCGCGAATGTATATGACCCATGCTCCCGTTCTGGAGATGGACACACTTGACAATGCCTGTCCATCGTCATTTAGGTATGAGGTAAGTTTACGCGCTTCAAAATCGGGACCTTCTGCAACGTATATATTCCTTTTACCTTCTTCATTAAGAGCCCATACGATTCTTGAACCCTCTGCTGAGGCTGTCAGTCCTGTTGGAAACGGATAAGATTTGACCTGCCTTATTGTAAAAGCACTATTTTGTGCCTGGATACTTAGATGCTCACCCGTTAGCATCATAATGGTGAGAATAACAATGGCCAGGTAATGGATTTTAGATTGTTTAACGGTCATGATTAAGGAAAATAGATGGAGTTTCAATTTAAGAAAATACCCTAACAAAGCCATCATAAAATTGATTTGAATGGAAGCAGGAGGTTACATACCTTAAGATATAATCCCTTTCACCTGGAAGATTATATATCGCAACGAATTTCTTCAGAGAAGATTAATGAGCTTGATGAGCAAATTATTAGTAGCAGGTTCAAATAACAATAATTCATCCCGGTGCCCTAAATTTCCTTCTCGCCTATTCAGGAATTACGGAAATGAAATAGACAATTTAATAAAAGAAATTACTCCCAATAAATATACGATTCTACTTTAACTTCTCTTTGAAAAAATCGATTGTTCGTTGCCATGCCAATGTTGCCGCCTCTTCATCATAACGAGGAGTTGTATTGTTATGAAAACCATGGTTTACATCCGGGTATATATAGGCAACATAATCCTTATTATTTTTCTTCAACGATTCTTCATAAGCAGGCCAGCCCCCATTGACCCTTTTGTCAAGTCCGGCAAAGTTCAATAGCAACGGGGCCTGGATGTCAGGCACTTCTTCTGCAGATGGCTGACTTCCATAAAAAGGTACGGAAGCTTTAAGATCAGGAATTCGTACTGCCATCATGTTAGATATCCAACCTCCAAAACAGAATCCAACAACTCCGATGTTTCCGCTGCACTCTTGGTTTATCTTCAGGTACTCAAATGCTGCCATAAAATCTTGCAGCATAGCCTCTCTATCCCGCGTTCGTTGCAATGTTCTTCCTTCATCATCATTTCCCGGATAGCCGCCCAATGGCGTCAGGGCATCAGGAGCAAGAGCTATAAAGCCCTCCAATGCGGCTCGTCGCGCAACATCTTCAATATATGGATTGAGTCCCCTATTTTCGTGGACCACAACAATACCAGGTAATTTTCCTTTTGTCTTGGCCAGTCTAACCAGCAGACCTTTCATTTTTCCTGCACCTTTTGGTGATTCATACTCGATGTACTCTGACTTTAATTCCGGATCGTCTGTTTTGATGTTGGTTGCCTGCGCATAGTTGGGTAAAAGAAATGCTGCAATGGATGCAACCGTTAATCCTCCGACAGCATAAACTGATAGTTGATTCATGAACTGCCGGCGATCAATTTCGTTGTGAGCATAGTCATCATAGATATCATAAACCGCTTGTTGCAAATCCTCCTTCTTTATCTTTTTCATTGTGAATGGAATTTTTATGGATTCAATTATTCGTTGCTCTTTGCCGGGTTAAATATAATGCTTTGTATTTATCCGCAATTGATTCTGAAATAACATTTAACATAATTGGCATACTGTAATCAGAGTGATATTGATTTCATCTATGTCATAATCGTTTTCTGATATTTTTTCAAATAAGATTTAATGATCCTGAAAATATCCAAATAAAGTATTTGCATTCGTCTTATAGATAAAACAAATAAATAAAATGAAACGTATCCTACTTTCACTGGCCAATTTGGTTTTGATTTCCAGCACATTGTTGGCCCAAACCCATCTTTCAGCCGAGGATCGAAGCAAGGCTATCGATTACCTCAAAGAAACTCAATCTGCATATTTGAAGGTTGTAAAAGGCCTTTCTGATGAGCAGTTAAATTTCAGATCAGACGAAGAGTCCTGGTCCGTGGCAGAATGTGTTGAACACATTACTGCATCAGAACAGAGCTTTTTTGACCTGGTTGAGATGACACTGAAAACAGATCCGGACCCGTCTTTAAGAAGTGAGGTAAAACTATCAGATCAAGAAGTAATCGGTATTATGGAAAATCGGGAACAGAAGGTCAAAACCAGACCAGACCTGGAGCCAACGGATCGATACACAGGTTTTGACAACTCAATTGATGAGTTCAAAAGCAAAAGAAAATCAATCATCAAATATATTAAAACAACAAATGACGATTTGCGAAATCGATATTTTGAGTTTCCTTTTGGAAAAGTTGATTCCTACCAAATCTTACTTTTAATATCAGCCCATGTAACCAGGCACACCAAACAAATCCAGGAAATCATTGCAAATAGCAACTACCCTAATTCCTGAATTACGCTGTTATGAATTATAAAAGGCCATCATTTGGATGGCCTTTTACTCCAACTCCGGATGCATCTCTCCGACCCACTGTCGATCCTTATATAATAATATTATGAGTTGAGTCAAGAGTCTGCCGAATATTGAACTATAAAAACGGTTGGGAAACTTGCTAAGAGGACCAGGGAGTGTCGGGTTTGGGCATTAACTCACCATCTACATATATAGCCTCAACACGTTCATTATAGAAACAGACTAAACCTTTAATTTTGGGACATTCAATGACGGGATTTGGATACCCCCAAACTATATTTTCTACGATTTGATCACCGATTTTCACAGACCAATAAGAGGCAATTCCCTTATAAGGACACCGCGTTTTTAAATTACTGGTTACAAGTAAATCCATTCGGACATCTTCTTTAGGGAAATAATAACGGGTGGGGAGCTCGGTTTCAAATAGAAGTTTGGGATTTCGTGTCTCAGCAATGATTTCACCGGCTACAATGACCTGTACATGACGAGAACTTTCTAAGACATCTACTCGGTGGTAAGGATCTCGTAAATGAACAAACACTTCTTCCTCCTCCTCGTACCACGAGTCCATTTTCCCCCATTCAAAAGCAATGTAATCTTTTATTTTTTTCCATTCATTAGGAGGATCCAGATAGCCCCATGCTGCATTTTCAGAATTAGTTTCACCTGCTTTGATATTCCAGAATGAAATTTCTCCCTGAGCAGCAGCCTCTTTAGAATGTTGTGTCATTTTCATCAGATCCATTCGAACATCCTCTTTTGGAAAATAATAGACTGGTAACCGCTTTGCTTTACGTAATATCATCACCCTCTTACTATCCGCTATTGTAACACCACCAAGCACAGTACGTACCCAACGAGGGCTTGATTCAAATTCACCTATAACACGATGGTTTACTGCTTTGGTTTCACTGGTTATGACTTGAATACCACTATGTTGAGATTCCTGTTTTTGCTTCATACGTTCTTAGGTTTGATAAACTGAAAATTATTTTCTAAGCATAATATCCGATGTTAAAACGGTATTTTACTCCATTTAAATAAATTATGAGGAACGTAATAGATCCAGGCTGCAGTATTGGATAAGTGCAATGCATATTTTTTCAATAAATAATTATTCCTTTTTAAATTTCTTCAGCCTTTTTTCTGCCTTTTTTTCCTTTGCAGTTTTAGCAGGTGCTTTTTTAACGTTTTTCCTTGCGTCTTTACCTTTAGTCATGATATTATCAATTAAATGTTCGTTTTTAGTCTTTCTAATTTAGTGACTTAGCCGCTAATTCTGTCGTAATATTCAATTCTTATTCATTAAATACTTGATCTTCGTTTTTTGACTAAATAAAAATATTCCAACAGTAAAAAACGAGTGAGTTCCAAGACTATGAACTTCCCTTATTTTTAACAAAATAATGATGAGCGTTACTCAACAATTTAGCAGATAAGCACACCTTTTTCTTAAATTGAATGGCAAATAATGGGCATTATTTACAAAGTAGCGAACGAAAACCATTTATTAATGGGAGTCATTCAGGTACTTTCTCTTTTGCTACTTATCTTCAGTAACAAGGATAAAAGCTACATAAAATGACCTACAAGAAGGTTGGAGAAATCGTCGAAATAACAAATCATTTTTAAAGACTCTTTTTGCCCATAACCTCAACTAGATATTCCGTATGGAGCACAACAACTAATTCGCAATACTTCATTTCAACTTATGGGATATAACCATTTTTTAAATAACACAGAGACCTTTGGCATGGTAACAATCATGATAGGAGACATAATGCAAATGGTTATAAACATTCCTAAAGCCTGAGGTAAATCTTTAAAAAGTGGGCTAAGAATGAGACTACTAAGCATAATAATTGGATAAACGGTGAAAATACCTATTATTGCCTGTTTCCAAAAGGGTGGCTTGGGATAATAAATATTACTTATAGGCCGACTGAATAACATTTCGGTACCATATTGTCGCTCACCTCTGTGCACATTCACGACGAATTCTTGACTTTCCTTTTTCAATTCGTCCAGCGCATCCGAATCCTTCCAGGCTTCCAGGTCTGTTAATGATTCAAAACGAAGCAGGATAAAATATTCGGGAATTGTAATATCTGCAGGCCGAATGACTTCAATTCCCACAAAACCCTTTTGTTGTTCCAGCACTTTCTTGGCTTTTTCAAGCCATTGCTCGTATTCGACCAATCGATTATACTTTACAACCACGGTTAGTATTTCGCTGATGTGTTGATTTTTTGAATCTATCATTACTTTTTGTTTCTTATAAAAGATTTATCCTCGTTGTGTATGTGAATCGTTATACCACTAATAACTGCGGCTCGTTCGGATAAGAAGGTCTGTTATTTTGTGAGTGGAACATAGTCCACTTGATAATCATTCAGTTTTCCATTTTAAAATAATTTATTATATATCATCATAATTTGTGATAATATTAAAATTGTATGCTAAACTTCAAACACCCTCCTAAGCAGGTAAAAAACCCATTTTGCCTAATCGGTAGTCCCTCATAGCTTCTAAAATTTCCGTTTGGTTGTTCATTACAAATGGGCCGTGTTGCACCATGGGCTCATTTATCGGGTATCCTGCAAGAAACAGGATGACGGTATCCTTGTCTGCTTTAATCTGAATTTCGGTTCCCTCCTTCTCAAATTCTATTAATTTTTTATCTCCTATTTCCTGTCCGTTTATGGCTGTTTTGCCGTGTAGCTGGTAAAGTAGTATGTTTCTGTTTTCAGGTATGTCAATCACTATTTTTCCGTTATCTTTCATTTCTAAGGTAAGGGCTAGCACATCTGTAAGCGAATTAATGGGTCCCTTCAATCCTTTTATTTCGCCTGAAATAACATTAACGCGAGTATTATTATCTACATAGAAAGGAATGTCGTCCCTTTCAAGAGCCTGATAATTGGGTTGTACCATTTTCAATTTCTTTGGAAGGTTGATCCAAAGTTGTATCATTTCAAATTCACCGCCTGTTTCCTGAAATGATTTAGATGCTCCTCCTGCATGAATTATTCCCATTCCAGCTGTGAGCCATTGCACACCTCCATTCTTAACTACATTTTCATTGCCTCTGGAGTCGTGATGCTCAACTTCTCCTTGAAAAACGAAGGTTACCGGCTCAAAACCTCGATGAGGATGTGGCGCCACTTCTATAGCCGCCATTCCTGGTTCATATATTTTTGGGGCTCCATGGTGTAGTAATATAAATGGACTTATCTGCTCCAGTTGAGCTACAGGTAAGGGTTGACCAATTCTATGATCACCCATCATAACATCTTGGCTATCAATTATTTGTTTTATCTTACGTTTCATTTTTTCAAAACAATTTTCTTAAATTATTCTGCTTATTTAATTTCTTCTATACCATTTGCATGTAGTGCAAATCGCCCTTTTTCCTTGTCATGAACCTGCTCTTGTTCTGGCCAGGGCCATCCACCAAATTGTGTTTTTTGGTAATCCGAAAATGCCTGCTGAATCTCTTCCTGTGTATTCATTACAAAGGGACCATGCTGAGCCACAGGTTCATTTATTGGTTTGCCCTGTAACATCAACAAATAAGTGTCTTGGTTTCCGTTTTGAATAAAAACCTCTTCTGTGGATTTTAGCTGGATTAAATTACCCTTGCTAATCGTTTCACCTTCGAGAGTCAGTGTATTTCCTTGATAAAAATAAAGTATTCTATTTGCTTCGCCTGCTGCAGCGGGAAACGTCCATTTTGCATTGGCTTCCATTTTTATAGTTAAAATGCATACCAAATTATCAAGATTTGCAGCCCAGGAATCAGGAGTGGGATTAAGAGCATGGACACCTTTTAGGTTTCCCGCAATAACATCAATAACTGTATTTCTACCGCTTTCATCTTTTTCGGTAACCACAGGAATAGATTCCTTCCAAAGCATTTTAAAGTGTGGTTCTACAAATTTACTGGCTTTAGGTAGGTTAAGCCACACCTGAAACATTTCCAATGGATTTTCCTTGTCTTCATGAATCAAGGGAAACATTTCTGAATGCTGAATTCCTTTACCTGCTGTCATCCATTGCACGTCTCCTTCTCCAAATCTTCCTGCTGCACCTAAAGAATCCGAATGGTCTACAAAACCTTCTTTACAGATTGTGATGGTTTCAAACCCTCGATGTGGATGATATGGAAAGCCAGGAATAGTACGGCCGTGATACATTCGCCAACCGTCCTTTAGGGTGAAATCCTGACCAATATTCCTGCCTTGTAACAAAGCCGTATCGGGCGCCATTTGATTGTTTCCTTTAGGATATTCATCTCTATGATAGGCGCAAAACAGAAAAGGGTCTTGTGCCTCCCATGGAAAATTCATTGGTTTTATAGCTACAATTTTATCTGTATTCATTTTTTCTAATTGTTTGATTAAAATATTCTATACATAATAATTTGGCATGACTCCCATCACAAAATGGAGAACCATTCGTTTTTTTATACATGCATTAGGCCACTTTACCACCTTTTGCATTAAAAATAACAGGAGTAAAGTCAGTTCCCATATGCGAACCATCACAAAAAGGTTGATTGTTAGAGTTTCCATAAGTACACCAGGCGTTATGTTTTTTCAAAAGTACCGGTTACAATCCTCCTAATGGTTGGGTTGCAATTTCTTAATTCATATTAAAACGTCCTCTATTGATTTTGAATTAGTGTTATAAGGATCTTCTTTTTGAAACAGGGTGACATAAGTGAAATTCCCATTTTGAGCCTGTTTCATAGTTAATTTCCCGGTTGTCTGAAGTCCGAATGATACAAAAGTGTCTATATGATTGGAGGTTAGTACCCAAGGGGGACCAAATTCAAATTGTCTTTTATCCTCACTCACTAATGCAATCACCAGAAGCTGGCCACTAAGGGCAACATAGCTAGATATTTTTCTTATAACATCATTCTCATACTTTGGTGGCAATGCCTGTATCGTAAATATCTCCAAGACAAAATCAAACTGTTGGATCCACTGAGAATTTGCATCGAAGAGATTTGCTATCTGAAAATCAACTTTAGAATGTGGGAAACGTGCCTTGCAATATTTTATTGCTGCTTTGGAAACATCAAAAGCCGTCACATCAAATCCAACCGTTTCCAACCCAATGGCGTCATCTCCCATTCCACAGCCAATAACAAGAGCTGTTTTTCCAATTCCATTCAATTTATTATTTTGCAACCACTCTTGAAAATCAGGATGAATATCCATGTTTGCCCAAGGAATCCCATCGCCATTTTTATTGGATGCGGAATATAGTTCTTCTATCCAATCTGTCGGTCGATCTTCTTTCGGTATAAACATATGCTAAAATAATAATTTTACAAATTGCATCAAATACAAAGAATTAGGGAATACAATCACTTATGATAGTATCCTGGATAGTATTTTACAGGTGACCAGCTGGGTATTGGTTCAGGGATCACAGGCGCGTATTGTTCATAACGGCCTTCATCATGTTCCACTGTGGGATGCAGGTTTTGCCCTCGACTCTTGGGAGCTTGTCTTGTGACACCATCAATTAACTCACCGACCATAGTCATGCCCTTATTTCCATCCCCTGAATTGATAAATGCTATCCTCAGAGGAAAAGCCGTGTTCCTAGCGATTACCATTTCCATCCTGCTCAAATTGGGTGAAAAGAGGAACCCGGAATTCTTTTTTGTTGGCACCTATCGCGTTTAAAACCATCTGATTCAAAAATGCGATGTTTATTTAAACACTCTTAATATTGAGTGTAATGTATTATTAGAATTGCATTCGTTTGCGATTCTTTTACCCTCTCTCATACCAAAATGTCAAAAAGAGTACTACCATACTGTTGAGAAATAAAGAGAGAATAATCTTCAAATTAACATTGGTCTTTCCGACAACCATCAGATCTTCCAAAAATAAATTCTAAATTAGTATTATAAACATTAAGAATGAAAAACATTTCGATTGCCATACATGGTGGTGCAGGCACAATTCGTAAGGATTCGCTTACAAAGACGAAAGAACAGGAATATAAACAAATTCTTCAGTTGGCACTTGATGCTGGATATCAATTATTGGAGCAGGGAGCTACGTCCCTTGACGCAGTGGAAATGTCGGTAAGCAAACTGGAAGACAGCCACTTATTTAACGCTGGCAAAGGATCTGTATTTACTGCAAACGGTACGCATGAAATGGATGCTTCAATAATGGATGGCAGTACATTGGAGGCTGGAGCTATATCATTGGTTACGGGAGTTAAAAATCCAGTACAGTTATCCAGATTGGTCATGGAGAAGTCAGATCATTTGTTTTTATCCGGCGAAGGAGCTCAAGATTTTGCTCGTTCTGTAAATTGCGAATTTCGTGATGAGGATTATTTCTATGATGAATTTCGACATCAACAATGGTTAGCCCTAAAGGGTTCGGATACGTTTCAATTAGATCACAGCCTATCGAAAGAAGATAAATTTGGTACAGTTGGCGCTGTGGCACTTGACAAGTTTGGAAATATTGCTGCTGCTACATCAACCGGTGGGATGACCAACAAAATGTATGGCAGAGTAGGTGACAGCTCGATTATAGGATCAGGAACCTACGCCAATAACCTAACATGTGCTGTATCATGTACAGGTAGCGGTGAATATTTTATAAGAGGTGTTGTAGCTTATGATGTTTCCTGTCTGATTGAATATAAGAAAATGAGCTTAGCCGAAGCATGTACAGAAGTAATACAGTATCGGTTAAAGAAAATTGGCGGAGATGGCGGCTTGATAGCTTTAGATAATAATGGCAATATTGTATTAGAATTTAATACACAAGGTATGTACAGAGGAAGAAGAAGCGTGGACGGCCTTAATGAAGTTATTATTTACCAATAGCGAATTACACAAATGCTGAGTGAAGAGGTAAAACCTCAATTTTTCTATCATTTAGGTTAAATTTATCACCGTTGGCTAGAATATGTGTGGTGAGATTAGAAATTGACATAGGTGTACCCTTTTCCAACTGTTGATGGGCATTATGTGTCAGTAGAGTACCATCGAAAATAATGACCATTCCAGAGCCTATTACACCAAACTCATTTCCATTCTTGATTACCAGGCCTGTGTCTTCAGCAAGTCCGATACCAATTAGCTCAGGGTGAATGGCAATCGCTTCAACCAATCTGCCAAACCTTCCTCTTGTAATAAAGTGCGTATCAATAATTAATTCAGGTATTAAACTTAATCCCTTTCTCAATCTTAACGCACCTTTTAACATTGCATTGGTGCTACTACCACCTGCTATCATATCATTGGCCATAGCCATGGCTCCGGCACTCGTACCGGCAATTACAAAATCTTCATTTAAATATTTATGTGTCAATACTTTATGAAAAGTAGTCCCGCCTATTATTGAAGCGATTGTTGATTGATTTCCGCCTGAAAACATCACACAATTTGCTTCATTAAGCAGTTTGATATTCTGCTTTTCTTCACCCTGGCCTCGGTCCTTTAAGTTTAATATAGTTACATCCGTGCAACCAAGTTTATTAAATGCCAGCAAATAGTTTTCACCAACCTTATCAGGAACACTTGAAGCCGTAGGAATGACAATAATTTTGGCATTTGTTCCTCCACTCTCCTTCACGACTTGTGCTAAAATACCTTCAGCAATAAAATCAAGTCCTTCATCTTCATTTTCGTTTCCTTTGGCCTCATTTCCCCCAATAGGAATAAGTGTTCCAAAAATACTGTTCATATTTCTGTTCAATGTTTATACTTTAAGCTTCACAAAAATGGCTATTATTTCTCAGTAAAAATCTATATTTATATGAGATTATAACCTATCCCTGAATTAAGATATTTTTTATTATGAAAATTCGTGAGATATGTACACTGAGAGGACCTAACTACTGGTCGGTAAATAGACATAAACTTATAACAATGGTCCTGGATATTGAGGAAATGGAAAAAAGGCCGACTGATACGATAGATGGTTTTCTGGATAGACTTAAGGCTATGTTTCCGACAATGTACGAACACAGATGTTCGGTAGGTGAAGCCGGAGGATTCTTTCAAAGAGTAGAGGAAGGCACCTGGATTGGCCATGTAATTGAACATATCGCCCTTGAAATCCAAACACTAGCAGGTATGGATGTTGGTTTTGGCAGAACTCGCGGTTATGGAGAGGAGGGCGTGTATAATGTTGTGTTTACCTATATGGAGGAGGAAGTGGGTAGATATGCTGCTAAAAAGGCAGTTGAAATTGCTGCAGCCTTGGTGGATGGCAAGGAATACATTTTAGATGATGACATCCAGAAGATGAGGGAACTTCGTGAAGAGTATCGTCTGGGGCCAAGTACAGGATCTATTATTGAGGAAGCTGAGAAACGAGGTATCCCATGGTTGCGCTTAAATAAATACTCACTATGTCAGTTAGGTTATGGTGTAAATCAGAAGAGAATTAAGGCAACGGTTACCAGCCAGTCGAGCAATATTGGTGTAGAGATAGCTTGTGATAAAGAGGACACAAAATACATGCTCGAACAAGCAGAAGTACCTGTACCTAAGGGAGATATTATTACGTCAGAAGCCGGATTGAAAGATGCCGTGGAAACCGTTGGTTTTCCATTGGTGGTTAAGCCGATAAGCGGTAATCATGGAAGAGGCATTACAACAAACGTTTTGAACTGGGATGATGCTCTTGAAGCATTTACAGTTGCAAAAAAGGTGTCTAAATCTGTGATTATAGAAAAATTCATAACCGGAGACGATTACCGTCTTTTGGTAATTGATAACAAATTGGTTGCTGCTGCAAAGAGAACTCCAGCACATATTATTGGTGACGGAAATTCCACTATTCAGCAATTAATTGATAAGGTTAACGAGGACCCAAAAAGAGGCTATGGACATGAGAAGGTACTAACAATGATTGATGTAAATAATTTAACATTGGGTATTCTTAAAGAAAACAATAAAACGCTCGAATCTGTTCTAGACAAAAACGAGTTATTATATTTAAAAAATACGGCTAATCTGAGCACAGGTGGTACGGCCGAGGATGTAACTGATATTGTCCATCCATATAATATTTTTATGGCCGAAAGGATTGCCAAAATTATTGACCTTGACATCTGTGGCATCGATATTATGACTACAGATATTGGCAAACCACTACCGGAGACCGATGGAGCGGTACTGGAAGTAAATGCAGGTCCGGGATTCCGTATGCATCTGGCCCCTGCCGAAGGCCTGCCAAGAAATGTGGCCGGTCATGTACTTGACATGCTGTATCCTCCAGGTTCAACATCACGAATTCCAATTATAGCCATTGCCGGAACTAATGGTAAAACAACTACTACCCGATTGATTGCTCACATCGCCCGCATGAAAGGATATAAAGTGGGATATACAACCACAGATGGAGTTTATATCCAAAACAGATTACTCATGTCTGGCGATTGTACAGGGCCTGCAAGCGCTGAATTTGTGCTTAAAGACCCGACTGTTGATTTTGCCGTACTGGAATCTGCCCGCGGGGGTATATTGCGAGCCGGTTTGGGATTTAAACATTGTGACATAGGCATTGTTACTAATGTTGCCTCCGATCATTTGGGATTAAAGGGAATCCACACCATCGAACAATTAGCGAGAGTCAAAGGAGTGGTACCGGAAACAGTTTACCCTGATGGATATGCTATTCTTAATGCAGATGATGACTTGGTTTATGAAATGAGAAAGAATATTAAGTCGAATCTTGCCTTATTTTCATTAGATGAAAAGAATAAGCGCATGGTAAGCCATGCCAAAAGTGGTGGCTTGTCGGCAGTATATGAAAATGGTTATATTACTATATGCCAGGGAGAATGGAAAATGCGGGTTGCCAAGGCTATAAATGTTCCCTTAACATTTGAAGGAAAAGCAATGTTCATGATTCAAAATGTGCTGCCAGCAGTACTTGCAGGATATATTCAAGGATTTTCTATTGAGGACCTTAAGGTTGCCATAGAATCGTTTATTCCATCGGCCGCTCAAACACCCGGACGGCTTAACCTCTTTAGATTCAAGGATTTTAATGTGCTGTTAGATTATGCCCATAATCCAGCCGGACTTAGGGCTCTGAAAAGTCTAGTAGATAAAATGGAGGGGAGCCCAAAAGTTGGTATGATAGCTGGAATCGGAGATAGAAGAGCCGAAGACAATCAAGAGATAGGTGTAGTTGCTGCCCAAACATTTGATGAAATAATCATTAGACAAGATAAAAACTTACGCGGAAAAAGTGAAACAGAGCTTATTGAGATGATTCATAAAGGAATTAAGAGTGTTGACCCTAATAAGCCGGTAACTATAATTCCATCTGAAGAAGAGGCTATTACCCATGCCATTACCAAAGCAAAAAAAGGCTCGTTACTGGTATTTTGCAGTGATGTTGTGCCCGATGCGCTTAACCTGGTCATGAAATTTAAAGAAGAAGAAGCCAGGCAATTACTCGAAGTCTAAGAAAATTTCAGGTTGTCAAAGCAGAGATCCCTTATTAAGGGAATCCAATAAGTTTGCAAAAGCCGAAACCTTATTTCGGGAAGCCTTGGCTATTCTACGCAGCATTTCTCGGATCATGCATACCATTTTTCTACCCAAATACTTTGTTAAAAGTTTGCTTTTAAACCGACATTAAATGCTCTTGTCATACCGGGCGGTAAACCTGCAGGTCTTCTTGCTATCAAATACACATGGTTTGTTAAGTTGGTGGCATTGGTAAAAAGAGCGATGTTTTTATGCAGGACATAACTTGCACTGGCATCCAATACGAAATATGAATCAGTTTTTTCATTGGCGGGTATATTTCCTTGTCCGGGGGCTGTGCGCATTTCGTCCATGTACCTTCCGCTTAGGTTAATGCTGAATTTGTGGTGCTCCAGTCCTAGAATTCATCATTCCCATTTTCGAAAGTATCAATAATATGGCTAGATAAATCATTATTGAATGATATAAATCATTTTTTTATTTGATATACGTCATTATAAAACTTTTTAATGTTATTGAAATTTGCAATTAATAAAAGTAACGAAAATGGGAAAGAAATTAAAAACGATTATTAACCAAAATTAAAAAGTTATGAAAACCTTTAAAAAACTTTTAACAATCATACTTGCAGGGCTGATAAGCCTTCCTGTATGGGGACAGCAAAGTGACTTGCAGTACTATCGATATCCCGACCAAAGGGGTGTAAATGTATTTGAGGTAAATAAACTGGACACAATTGAATTCGACCAATTAAAAGTCCGGTTGGGTGGTGCATTTGCTATTCAGTTTCAATCTTTGTCTCATTCAAACAAATCAACATTTCTTGATGATGGCGAAGGAAATAATAGGAATGAACTTCTTGAAATTGGACAGAATTTTAATCTCCCAACCGCTAACCTTGATATTGATGTGCAACTTGCGAAGGGCGTCCGAATGCACCTAAGTACATACTTGTCTTCAAGGAAGCACAATAATGTTTGGGTGAAAGACGGATACTTCCAAATTGACCAGTTGGATTTTATAAAGGATGGGTTTGCCCAAGGGCTTATGGATATGGTCACGATTAAAGCCGGACACATGGAGATCAACTATGGTGATGCCCATTTCAGGAGGTCAGATAATGGAAGAACCATTCACAACCCTTTTGTAGGTAACTATATTTTAGATGCTTTTACAACCGAGATAGCAGGAGAATTCTACTTACAAAAAAACGGATTCATTTCTATGTTAGGAGTTTCCAATGGAAAACTAAATCAAGGAGTGACCAGTCCCGGATCCACGACCGCAGCTTTTTATGGAAAAATTGGTTTTGATCAGCAATTGAGAGAGGATCTTCGTATAAGGCTTACTGGATCGGTCTACTATCAGGATAAAGCTTCTAGAATTTATCTGTACAGTGGTGACAGGGCTGGCTCGCGATATTACACCGTAATGCAGAGTGTAACCGACCAGGGTGACAACTTTACTTCAGGCAGGTGGAATCCGAATTATGGAGATAAAATCACTGCGGTAATGGTCAATCCTTTCGTCAAATGGAATGGATGGGAATTATTTGGAACCTTTGAAAAATCCACTGGAGCTGATTACAAAGGGTCTGATGAAAACAGATCATGGAACCAGTTTGCTGCCGATTTAATATACAGGTTCGGACCCAATGAAAATGTTTATGCCGGAGCCCGGTACAACACAGCAAGCGGTAAGTTATCCAACAGCGATATAAATAAAGTAACAATCAACAGAACACAGGTGGGATTCGGCTGGTTTATGACACGCAATATATTAACAAAAATTGAATACGTAAATCAGACCTATAATGACTTTGCCGCTGACAGTAAGTATCAAAACGGCAGGTTCAATGGGATTATGGTTGAAGCTACCATCTCGTTCTAACAAAATCATTGATCAATTGAAGGGGACTTGGCAATAGGCAGTCCCCTTCATTTAACTTCCATACTAATGAAAATTCTGCTGAGTATCCTTCTTCTGAGTCTGCTTGCCTTCACATCGGCAAGGAGAAATGACTACCACAATCTGTCTCTTGTATTCAGCAGTTCGATCAATATCACCGGGAAATCCAACGTACGGCCTTTCAGCTGCAAAACCTCTACAATTTATAAACACGATACCCTCGATGTAAGGTACATGAATGAGGATAACATTTACAGGTTTGAAAATGTTGTCATAGAAATTGATCTCAATGGATTTGATTGTGGCAATCCATTTGTGGATAAGGATTTTGGGAAATTACTGCAAAAGGATAAATACCCAACTCTCAAAATATATCTTAAGCAGATAACACTGGATGAAACATTGGCTGGAATCAATCTTTCAGGTATAGCTGACTTAGAAATTGAAATTGCGGGTATCATTAAACATTATGACATGAAGTTCAATTCATCCATCATAAATGGCAAGGGTCTTGTCGAGGGTGAACTGGAGCTCAACATTTCAGATTTTAATCTTACTCCTCCCAAAAAGCTCCTGGGCCTGATCAAAGTTTCAGAGGAAATCCTAATTGAATTCCGGTATCAAATACATAAAACAAGCACATTAAATTTTTTAACACATAAATAAATAGTCATGAAAGCTTTTGTAATCATCATCATATTTCAATTCTTGGGATTCAACACCCAAACTGTTTACAATGTAGAGCAAGACGGAGCTTCTATGACTGTTACTGGTACTTCATCATTACATAACTGGGAATCAACGATAGAGAACTTTAAATATACTGCGTCAATAACCGTTGAGGAAAACACATTATTAAAAATCAACCAATTGGAATTTACGGCTTCTGTGAAATCAATTAAAAGTGGCAAAGGTGGAATGGATAAAAAGACATACAAGGCATTAAGGGAAACTGATTATCCAACGATTTCTTATAACCTAATCTCCGCAATTCCGCAAAGTGGCAATACTGTTACAAGCACAGGTGAATTAATAATTGCCGGCAAGAAAAGGAAGGTTTCAATGGATGTCAACTATGAAATTTATTCAAATATCATTGTATTCCGCGGTGAACTCACTATAAAAATGTCTGATTACGAAATCTCACCACCTACCGCGTTGATGGGAACAATCAAAACCGGGGACGAAGTGACAATCAGGTTTTCAATCCCATTTCAAAAGTAAAGACTAAAATCAAATGCCAATCCCTGTAAAACATAAACTGGATATTTACATTAACACTGCCCATTGATAAGGGTGCCGGGGAACTAAATTCACTTGGCTGGGTTGGCCTCATCCTTTCATCACCCGGTTTAAATGTCGGACGGATTGTAAAATGTAATTTTTCAATAATTTGTGCTTTCAATGGCCTGCTTGATAACATCAGCCGATTTAAAAAACTTGTCTCTTTCATCCTCGCTCATGTCCACCTCCAGTATTTTGGTAACACCTTGATCGGACACTAAAGCAGGCAATGACAAGGCCACATCCTGGAGACCATAAGGACCCGAAATAACCGTTGACAAATTGATGATCCTTTTATCTCCCCGAATCAGCCATTTCAAGAGTGTAGCGGTGACCAATCCAATGGCATGATTCGTGGCCCCTTTTCTTTGTATGATCTCGTATGCTGCTTTTTTGACCTGATCGGCAATTTGATCTTCATAGGCTGGGAGCCAACCTTTCCAATCCCGTAATTTTATACCACCAATGGTAGCCGTGGACCAGAGAATGCTTTCTGAGTCCCCATGTTCGCCGATCACTTGAGCGTGAATACTTCGTGGATCCAAGTCCAACTTTCTACCAATCATCTCCCGAAGCCGAGCTGTATCCAGCATGGTACCCGTTCCGATTACCCGGCTGGTAGGCAATCCGGAAAATTTCTGATAAAAGTAGGTCAGCACATCCACTGGATTCGCAACGATAACGAGTATGCCCTGATATCCCTCTAATTGTGCGGCTATGTCTTTGGTAATACTGATATTGTCATTGAGCAGATCGAGCCTGGATTCATCGGGTTTCCCGCCTCGACCAGCGGTGACCACAATGGCTTTACAGTGCTTCATCTCAGAAATAGATACGGCTTTAACACTGGATGGTGGATAAAATGAAGACCCGTGATTTAGATCCATCGCTTCTCCTTCCGCCAGTCCTGGCCTTAAATCGTACAATAGTAATTCACGACAAATACCCCTTTGCAGTAT
Organism: Bacteroidota bacterium; assembly: GCA_022571715.1. Lineage (GTDB taxonomy): Bacteria > Bacteroidota > Bacteroidia > Cytophagales > Cyclobacteriaceae > SZUA-230. The sequence continues at coordinate 38,252 of JACZXH010000017.1, forward strand.
TGAGATCGCAGTACTTGCTCCAACCCATCCTAATCCTATGATTCCTAAAGAATTAACGCTCATAGATTTTATACACTTCGTTGCGTGTTGGCTCTTTAACCAATCTCAATATTCTTGAAATTATTGTTGTTCTTTTTTTGCCACTCACTGGTTTAGCCGCTATTAATCGGACAATTGGATTTATGAATTTAAAAGTAAGCATATTATGTAATAATATTGCATTAGAGAGGAACGACCGAAGGTGACCTTTGAACCGATGGTTGTTGAAGTGTTTCGGGCCCGTACACTTTTTTTGATAAATTTAGATCGACATTGAGTCCATCTAAATTTAAGCAAGGATGCTCACAATGGGCAGAGCCTTGTCCCTTACCAACCCAAGGCTTATGTATTTACAGGCTATTTCTTTTTGCTCGCCCAGGCATATTTCTTTTTTAGCAATGCATCTTTCAAGTGCCCTTCCAGCTCTTTTTCGGGCAGCAATTTTTTAAGAATAGCATTCTCTTTTTCCAGCCGTCTGATCTCTTTCAGGTGTGCCGGGGTCACCCCGTGACCAAGCCCTGCCTCGCCCATGGTTTCAAACCGCATCCTGCGCAAAGTTTATCAGAAGCACAGAGCTTGTATACAGATATGATTTTGGACAAACTCCAACGGATTCCAATGTGAAATTCTGGACTTGATCAAAAAAGTAGAGTAGACGATCACTCGGATAGTGTCTAGAAATTCTAGATGCTTTTTGCGAGTGCTCTAATTATATTAACTGTTTCTTTATTGTCGACGCCTAAACCTTGCTGCTGATAAACCAAAACTCCGTTCCTGTCAAAAACGCTGATTATATTCGAATGGGAAAAGTCTACAGGTGAAACCTTTTTATATCTGACTCCCAATACTGCAGCAAATTCAAGTACACTATCTTCATCTCCTTGTAGAAACAGCCATTGCTCATCGTTCATCTGATTCTCCAGGGCGAAGCTTTTTAACCTTTCCGGTGTGTCAGTTGTTGGATCAATACTCACAAGAATATATTTGACATTTTCTTTGAGATTCTTAGCTATTTCGGATTCTATACTTCTCATGTCCGCAACTAATCTTGGACAGGCCACCTGACATGATGTATATATCATTACCATCACTAAAACCCTTCCTCTCAAATCTTGCAGCTCAATCACTTCTTTATTTTGCGTTGTCCATTTTGCAGGTAAGTGAAAAATAGAAAGGTCAGGAAGTTCACTCACAGATATATCGAAGGGCTGAGTCTGGTAATTCGTGTTCTCATTATTGAGTTTAGAACAAGAAACACAGAAAATCAAGATAATGATTAAGCTAATTAGTTTCATAATCCACTTATTAAATGTCCTTTACACATCTGAATCCGAGATTTCTAATTGCATAATTTGCCTTGAGGCTACCTCGAAAGGCATATCTCATGAAAGCCGCATAATTCATAAGATCGGTTGCTCCCACTGCTCCACTAGCGCAAAACAGATTTTTATCAACATCTGCATCTCCTCTGGATTCTCCTGTTATTAATATTGAATTAAAATTCAGGGTCCATTCCCACACCAAACCATGTAAATCATAAACACCCCAAATATTTTTAAATGTATTTCCTATTTCTTTATCATAGGTTTTTGGGGCCTCGTACCAACTAAGAATATATTGATTATAAATATTATCCTCTTTCCCATCACGTTTATTCTGACCTGCCATAGCTACATATTCCCATTCATCCACCGTTGGTAGTCTTTTGCCCTTGCATTTACAATACTTCTTGGCAGCAAACCAGGAAATATTGGTTACGGGGCTCATGGGTGATATATTACCAAGCGTTGAGTCATTATCCCATGTTTCAAGATAGTTCTCATCAGCAAATAACCTTTTTACCAAAGATTTTTGCCATTCGGGATTTTTAAATATAAATGATAAATATTGTGCATTGGTAACTGGATATACATCCATCATAAAATCATTGACTACAACCAGCGAAGTATCATTACCATACAATGGAATATATTTACCACTTTCGATTACTACTGTTCTCACCTGCTGACAATAGCTATGTGTGTGAATAAGTACTGAAACAAAAATGATGAGGTATCGCCCTGTTTTAGATATTTTGTTCATTGCTTTCGAATGTTTTTAACCATTAAAGGAGTTACTTCAGTTTTGTTATTTCCCCATGAGTCGTAGACATAAGTCATTACGTTGGCTATATCTTCATCTGACATTGCCTGCTTCGTCATTATTCCATCATAATCAACACCATTGACGGTGATTTTGCCTGTTAAACCAGAAATTACAATGTTGATGGCGCGATTTACATCTTCATTGAGGTAATCCGAATTGGCAAGCGGCGGAAAGGCATTAGGCAAACCTTGTCCATTTACTTGATGGCAGGCGGTACATGTCCTTGAATATAATTGTTTACCAAATTCGATTCTTTCTTTTAAAGAAATGGCCTTCGTATCCGTTGAGCTTTCCCCCTCCACCTCAGGCATGGTTTGTACATTTCCGCCTTCTGGTTGGTAAATGCCATTTTCTTGCATTCCTGAATAGAGCTTTTTATTTTCTTTTCCATATACTTTTAACATGGCCAATGCTCCTTTATTAAATGCACGAAATATAGAGTGATCAACAATAATAAAGGTGCCAGGGACTTCAACCTTAAATTCAATAATTGCAGCCCCACCTGCGGGAATTAGCGTGGTTTGTACATTTTCATTGATCAAAGTTCCACCTTCGATATTAACTTTATCAAAGATCTCCCCTATTACATGAAAGGAAGACACCAGATTAGGCCCACCATTGCCCACAAAAAGCCTGACTGTTTGGCCCACCATTGCTGTAAGAGACTTATCTCCAGTCAATGCGCCTACTTTTCCATTAAATACTACATAATCAGGTATCTCTTTTATCGCTTTATTCATATCAAATGGCTGCAGTCCCCTTTGTCCATAGTCTCCTTTGGTATAAAAATCTCCTTGCATTATATAATATTCTACATCTACTTTCGGCAAACCACCTACCGGTTCAACTAATATCAATCCATACATACCATTTGCGATATGCATACCCACAGGCGCAGTTGCGCAATGATAAACAAATAGTCCAGGATTAAGCACTTTGAAAGAAAACTGGATTTCATGACCTGGTGCTACAAATGATGATGTTGCTCCACCTCCGGGTCCTGTTACAGCATGAAGATCTATATTATGCGGTAGTTTGTTATCCGGATTATTTTTAAGATGAAATTCGATTTCATCACCAATTCTTGTTCTGATAAATGGACCTGGAACACTACCACCAAATGTCCAGTAGAGGTATGTAACACCGTCGGTCATTTCACTTTCAACTTCTATTACTTCCATGTTTACAATCAACTTTATTGCCTCTCTTTTCACAATTGGTCCAGGAACATTCGGAGGAGAAGTTAGTTCTGCTTGCGCTTCGCCTATGACCTTGATATTGATTGGGTTAATTGTTCTTTTTGTATCACTTGTTGAATCATTATCCGAACAACCCGTTAGGAAAACTGCATAAGGAAGTACAAGTCCTATTGAAAATAAGACTGCAAAGGTGATTTTTGGTTTTATTAAAGGTCTCATAATTAAAAGTTATTTGCCTGATAGATAATTATTCTATTCTCTAGTTTTGAGAAAGCAATGATATCACATAATAACAACCTGAGATGTGACTTATATCATGCCATAATATGAATCTAATCATCATCTTTAAAATGCTGTGGAATGTGGTTGTAGCATTTTATCACCTACGGCATAATCATTATAGTTTTGAACCAGGTATTCAACTTTAACCACAATGATTTTAGTTAAGAACCAGCCACCTATGTGTTTGTCCGCGAGGTGATTAAAATCAGACATAAAGCTGAGCAGCATCATGAATCACGTTTCTGATAAGCCATAGTTTTGTGTTAAAAAATGATTATGGAACTCAAGAGAATAAAAAACAGAATGGTATTCCGTAGAATAGGAAATTACTACGGTAATTTATTTGATAGTGACCACTTTATGGGAAGAAGTGCTTTTCAGGATTCCTGGATAGCACCAAAAAACAAATATGAGTTAAAGCAGGGACAGAATCAAAAGACTACTAAAGGAAAGGTATTGAAATAATTCAATGCCTTTTTTAAACTAATATCAGTAACCTCTTTTAATTAGATTTTCCAGATCGGACATTGAAAGAACATAGATTTTACTTGATTTTATATCTATTAATTTTTCATCCTTGAAATCTGACAAAGTACGTATTACAGACTCAGGTGCTGTTCCAACAATACGGGCCAAATCTTCCCTGGAAATGTAAAAACCTTTTACCTGATCGTTTTCTGCATTTTGTTTTTGAAGACTGGTCAAGGCTTCTGCTACCCTTTGTCTTACCGTATTATAGGCAAGTTGAAGTAGCTTTTCCTCTCTATCATTGAGATTGTGAGACAAAATTTTGATAAACTTAATGGCGACATCCCGGTGGCTATATATCAGCTTAAAAAAGTCTTGTTTAGGAATAAGACAGACTTCTGTATCTTCCAGAGTCATTGCTGATTCTGCATATACCGAACCTCTAAGAAGTGAATTGTAACCTATGTAATCTCCATTTATGTAAGTTCCGGTAATTAACTCCTTGCCATCTTCGTTGGTTTTATAGGTTTTTATCTTGCCATAATTAATGAGTATTAAGGATAGTGGTGTGTCTCCTTCAAAATAAATATTAGTTCTTTTTTTATATGTTCTAACCTTTCTGTCAACGGAAAGTTCTTCAAGATCCTTAAAGTTTCTCACCTCATTGATAAACATATCCAGACCATCAATGTTTTGTTCGTATTCTGACATTAATATTTCACTTTTCCTTAATCGGCTTTCAACGGCATCTAACAGTTCACTATCATCAAATGGTTTGGTCAAATAGTCATCAGCTCCCATGTTCATTCCTTTTCTCCAATCTTCTCGTTCCGCTTTGGCTGTAAGGAAAATAAGAGGAATTTTAGCCGTCTCATTATTCTTGCTTATGATATGCAAAACACCATAACCATCGAGCTCCGGCATCATAATATCACATATGATTAAGTCCGGCTTTTCTTTATTGATCATGTCAACGCCTAACTTGCCATTCTCAGCTGTTAATACGCTGTAATTGGCCAATTCCAAAATCTCAGCTGTATTCTCCCTAACATCTTTATTGTCTTCTATAAGCACTATTTTTTTCATGATCAAGTGGTTTTAACAGGTAATTTCACGCTGAAAGTAGATCCTTTGCCTTCTTCACTTTTGAAGCTAATGTTTCCATTTATAAGTTCTACATGTCTTTTAACTAAATTAAGCCCCAAACCTGTACCTTGAATGTTAATCACATTTTTCGCTCTGAAAAATCTCTCAAAAAGGTGGGGCTGATCATTTATGGGTATCCCAATCCCGTTGTCCTTGATATCAATTATTAAGTCATCTTTCTTTAAGTAGCTTAAAATTTTAATCGTTTCCTGTTTCGGTGAATATTTGATTGCGTTTGAAACGAGGTTAGTGATAATACTTTTCAGATGCATTTTATCAAGATTAACCTCCAGATTCTTTTCAAACGGCTCATAAATAATGCTTTGTTCCGATTTTAATCCGGATTTAATCTCATCAAGTAGTTCAGTAAGAAAAATATTTAGATCAAATTTGGTTGGGTTATTTTCAATTTTGCCTTCTTCCAATTTTCCTAATGATAAGAAATCGTTCAATATGCCTGTAAGGTCATTCACATTGGATTTAATTCGAACCACATGTTTTAACCTTTTATCTTCAGTTTCCTTTTCATTGTACTTGGCAATTAATGAAGCAGATGACAGAATAGTACTAAGTGGTGTACGGAATTCATGAGAAGCCATGGAAACAAATCTTGATTTCAATTCATTAAGTTCTCGCTCTCTTTCAAATGCCTTTCTTGCTTCAATTTCAGCCTTTTCACGGATCTTTATTTCCTGTTCAAGTTGGCTATTTAATTTTTCCAAATTTTCTACGGCTTCGGCTAGTTCTTTGGTTCTATCCTGTACCCGACTTTCCAGTTCAGACGCGTATTGTAGTAATTTTTCTTCGCTCCTTTTCAGGGCTTCTTCTGTATTTTTTCTTTTGGTAATATCTATAATAAATGCTATCACAATAGCTTTACCCGCATGCTCCGCATGATTAAGACTAACCTCTATCGGAAACTCTGAATTATCACTTCTTAGGGCAACCAGATCTCGACCTTGCCCCATTTTCCTGGGTTTAGGATCTTGAGCATATCCATTACGGTGCTTAATGTGATCCTTTTTATATTTAATCGGAATTAATTCTTCTACTTTCATCCCGATCAATTGTTGATCAGAATACCCGAATAACTGATAACAACTCTTATTTGCCAATAATATAACACCATGTGTGTCTACGGCTAAAATTCCTTCAACAGAAGTATTATATATTACACTGAATACATCCTTGCTTAATCGAGAAACGGATTTCTGATTTACTTTCGTCATGTCCTTTTTACTTCAATCTATTTGATACAATTGAAGTATGTAAAACTAAGAAGAAACCAGATATTTTTCTATTGATAAATAACATCTTGATATATGACAAAAGTCATAATGAGATGCAGGAGATATTCATAATTTTACACCACTCAGATAATTTTATTCAAAATGTATTGAGTGCTATTAATAATATATTAACGCCAATCGATTTCTCGGAATATTCACTAAGAGCATTAGAATATGCCATTGAAATTGCAAAAAAGACCAATGCAACATTGCATATAATCCATGCATACAGGCTTATTCAACCCAATAATCTCTTCAGCAATTCACTGGGAATAGAATTAAAAAAGCATTTGGAAAACACGCTAAATCAAAAATTCAATGAGTTGGAATTCGAATATTTGGCAAGTCAGCCTATTGAATATGAGATAACGCTGGAAGTAGGCTTTGCCTTGGATGTTGTCCAAACCACAATAACAGATAAGAAAATAGAATTGGTCATTATGGGGACCAGGGGAAACCGAGAGCTTGAAGAGATATTTGGAAGTACAACCTGGTCGGTCATTAAAAGCACAACTTGCCCTGTTTTGGCAGTGCCTAAAGAAGCTGCATTTGATAGTATCAAACATATTACGTTAGCCAATGAGAGTCAAAGTAATGATGATACAATTAATTGGAATATTGTGAAAGAAATTGCGCATTCATTTCATTCCGATGTGATGATACTTAAATGCCAGCCAGAAAAAAGAATGTCAGTGAATGTGGCACAAAGAAATACTTCTTTTTACCATGATCTTTTTAAAGGTTTAAAAATTTCTCAATTGTTATGTAGTCGTGAAACGTTTATCAAAGGAATTAAAAAGCAGTTTGATCATTGCAATAGCGATTTACTAGTGCTTATATCAAAAGAAAATATTTTGCTTGAATCATATTTTAAAAGAAATAATACAAAACAGATAATTCTAGATACTAAGCTCCCAATATTAATGATTCAAAGGCCTCTTATATAGCAACATTTAATTATCATCAGTCAGGTAAAAAAATTCTTAACTATTAATATTGTTCTGAACAAGCATTTTGAAAAAAAATCAAGATCTGCATGGACACATGAATAGAAACGGCATGCCCCCGAATCAAATCACAACCCACACCTCTCGCAAATACTGAGAAGCAATTACGTTCGCTGTTTCGTACGTTGGTCTTATGAAAACTATTTCAGATACAGAAGCAAGGAAGATGATCTATCAGTTAATTGATCAAGCCTCGGAAAGCCAGGAACCCATTCAGATAACTTTAAAAGAAATAATGCGATTCTTGTGAGCGAACAAGATTGGCGGACTATTCAAGAAACGATCTAATTGATTGGTGTCCCTGGCATAAGGAGAATCTATGCTGGAAGGCATGAAATACCATTGTCTAAGACATCAGATAAACTTAAATGGTAAATAATTACCAGATTGTATATACTAAATAAATATTGAAAGACACGAAGATAATTTCATCATCCGGTCATAAAACTAAAGTTCTTAAACCATTCTTAAACCAAAAGATTGCTTGAATCGCCATTAACCATTGAGGTAATCGCCTCTACTAGGTTGTTTACAACGGGTTTCTTTTGCTGAACCTGATAATTTGCAGTATATTTAAAGTAATGCTGAGAGCCATACCTCTCTTAATATGAGCTTAAGTCCAAATCGTTCGCGTATTGTTTATTTTGGCTTATCGTTTATTACTATTTTATCAGGACTTTTATCCCGTTCCACGCTAATCATGCTTCCAGATTTTATATCCACCTATGCAGGTGACACTTTCTGGGCTTTAATCGTTTTCTTTATTATATGTACCATATTTCCCAGGTGGAAAACTAAAAACATAACGATCGCAGCATTACTATTTGCCTTTGGTATAGAGTTTTCTCAATTTTATCATGCGCCATGGATTGAGGAGTTAAGGCATATTAAAATTGGTGGACTCATTCTTGGTTTTGGTTTCAAGCTAAGTGACCTGGTGTGTTATACCGTTGGGGTAAGTCTGGGCTTTGTCATAGATTTATATTTGATTTCGAAGGTAAAGTTATCGCAGTTGTAATAAGGCATAATAACGGAATGAAATCCGATTCATTTCTTGACAAGCCAATGAATCAGGTGACCTTATAAATTCTGACTTCATAATTCATAATATAATATTATAGAATTAACCATTTAGATATTAATAATAAAACGAGTATAGCATTTGAAATTGCCCTTAAAAAAGATGATTTGAATAACTTAATCTATAATTCAGTTCTACCCTGGGGCGTTCCTGCCTTTTCCCATAGGGATCCTCCATGGGAGTCTCCGAAGGAGTCCTAAGGACCTTTGGAACTTCGGGGTTGGTTCGTTTTGTGTTAAGACAAATTGAACAAAAGAAAATAAAATGCGAGGACAGGCCTGGATTTAAGGCTGCAACACCCTCTATGGTATAATGTTGTCCTCTCTTAAGCCTAAAGGCCACTTTTTAAAATAATATGCGAAAAATAGGATTCCACTCAACCCATCAGTTAAACAGCTTACCCTATCACTTCTTCATATAGTCTGAAAACATTTATTCCCATCACTTTTTCCACCGCATCATCGGATAAATTCCGTTTTTTAAGGCCCTCCCAGATTACTTCATTCCGCCTGGGGCCATTCAGCTCATCCATGTATAAAGGCCAGTCTTCTTCATGAAAATTCGCCCCTTCTTCAGCCTTCAGCTCAGCCAGATACGCTTCTGACAGTACTATTACACGGTGGTCTCGATCGCTGCCAATACCCACATGTTCAATACCGGCTACATTAATAGCATGCTGAATGTGGTTAAGGTAATGTTCGAATGAACCTTTTTTGAGATTGCTGATAAACGGCCTGATCTGGCAAATGCACACCACTCCTCCCCTGTCTGCCAGTAGTTTCATGTTTTCATCGCTGGTATTACGTATATTTTCATATACTGTCTTACAGGCTGTATGCGATACAATTACCGGTACTTTTGAAGCTTTGATGGCATCAGCCATTGTGGCCATGCTGGCATGGGAAAGGTCAATCAGCATCCCGGTGTCGTTTATTTTTTTAATCAGTTCCAGTCCAAAAGTAGTAAGTCCGGCGCCTGTCCGTTCTTTACACCCTGCACCGGCCCAGTTTTGATAATTGTAGGTAATCTGGCTCGACCGGACACCCAGGTTATAATAGAGGTCTACCATATCCAGATTACGTCCAAACTGGGTTGAATTCTGGAAAAGATAGAATACCGCCAGCTTACCTTCCTTTTTTGCTCGGTTCACGTCAGAAACGGACGTGGCTTTAATTAAAAGTTCCGGATTCTTATCAATATACATGTCATATGATCGAATTCCCGTTTTTGCAGCCTCAATGGCGCCCTTCTCGTACGTTTTGGGATCGCATAAGGTAACTGTTATGGCATTTAAACCACTTGCCAGCATCTGTTTCACTAATTCCGGCGTATAAGTAACCCTGACCTCACCCATGGCGTCAAAAATCAATGCACTTTGTGGTGAAAATTTACTATTGGATGCGTTCAGGAGGTGTGGTGTAAAGATTACTCCGGTCGCAGCTGTGCCCAACAATCTGAGATGGTTTCTTCTGTTCATAAGTGATATCTCAATATACACCATAATTATGAATTTTCAGCAGGCATGAAACAGCGAATAAGGACATCTCAGTTGAAAATTTCACTTACGTGATATTTCGGCCTCCCGCAAAACAATCTAAATTGGCAATAAAAAGCCCTGCTACAGTTGGCAAGGCTTTAATATTAGTGATTTAGTCTTACTACAGTGGAACACTCTCATGTATTTCTATTTCGCAACCGGCATTCCAACCAAGATGCGGATGTCCCTCCAGGAGTGCTTTGGCATCATCCATGCTGTCAGCTTCCAAGATTGAATATCCGGCCACGTCACGAGTACTTGCTTCACTCCCACCACCAGGCAGTAGTTTTGCACCAACCAACTAACGGAGTCCCAAGATCAACAAGTTGATCTCCACATTTCTCCGCCCAGGCCATCCAGGGTTTCATTCCTTCCTCTCTTTCTTCAGGTGTAGCGTTAGCCATTTGCGCCATAACTTCTGCAGGCGCATGATAAATTACGATGTACTTGCTCATAGCGATTCATTTATAGTTTATATTATTTGACTTTATGACGTTTTAATATTTGAAAATTGGACAGCAGAAGATAACTTTTTTTGAAATTCTTTTCAGGTGATATCAGTGATTATTAAATATGTAGTCTGCACTTCAAAATCCGGTCAATTTACGATTCCAATATAAATTATTGGCAGCCAGGTGGATAATTAGATATCCAGTACTAAAAAGATGAGCACATTAAAAACGTAAACTTAAAAATAAAAAAACTAACCACTTAAATATCACTAATTATTACCAGGGTATAAATACTTTGCAATAAATAAAATTACCAATATGCTTGAATAATTTTAAGACACAGACCCAATCGTTCTTTAAGTCGGTTGGTCAAGCTCGCCAACGTTACATGTAGGGCTGGCAATAATGGTCTAACCATTTAACCCGAATTGGATTTCCCGAGTTACCCAATTTGTTTTTTTCCTGGAATTCACTAAATTGTCGTGGAAACGCTGATCTACCCTTAATACAGCGATTTAATTTTTTATAGGTGCGATACGGTTACAATTGTGATTTATTTGTAATTCATTTGAATAACCGGTTAACCGAAATTCAATGACATGATCTGATATAATAACTTAACTAATCCGATATTATGAGAACAATTTATTGCTTTATTTTCTGCCTTTTAGTAAGTGTAAGTCATCTTTACGCCCAATCTGTTAGTACCGGGATCTCCGTCCAGGGAATTGCACGAAATACCGATAAAACAGCATTGGTTAGCAAAGACCTAACCTTCACTTTTACATTGAAGGATGAAAGTGGTACCACAGTTTATAACGAAACGGCCACCATCACAACGGATGCATTTGGCGTTTTTGCACATACCATTGGCACCGGCAACGCAACTACCGGTCCGTTTGAAGACCTGATGTTTCATCACGAAAAGCTCAGCTTAGTGATCAGCGTAGAAATCGATGGAGTGGTCACTGAGATATCTAATTCTCCATTTCAATATACAGCTTATGCTAAGTCTGCTGATAATGGGGTGCCAACCGGATCCATCATGCCTTATGTGGGTAGTACAGCACCACTTGGCTGGGTATTGTGCAATGGGCAGTCCCTTAGTGGGATTACGGGATCAGGCCCTTTGGTAACACTACTAGGAAGTAGCAATGTCCCCGACCTGAGAGGGATGTTTTTGCGTGGCACGGGTACAAGTCCGGTCAATGGGCAGAGTGGGGCAGCTCTCGGTAGTACTCAGGATGATGGAATAGAAACCCACTCAAGTCTTGGTGTAACTAACCTCACGGGATCACATACTCACAACTACAATAGACTAACACTTCGAAATATTGACGAAGAGGATGATAATCATACCCCAAATGTGAACACAGGGGCACGAAATTCAAGTGGGACCACAGGCGGGGCAGGTGATCATGATCACAGTGTAAACGTCACGTATGCAGGAGCCAATGAAACTCGTCCCGTCAACTACGGTATCAACTACATCATCAAGTTATAGCAGAAATGAATCGCAGTAATTATGAAAAAATTAATAATTGCAGCTTATCTGCTTCTCACGGTGAACAGCATATGGGCCCAAACACAATCAGATCCTCAGGTTATCACGACATCAACCTCCGTCATTGGAAAGGAAACTTCTGATAATGCTTTTCTAATCGATATACAAGTAGGTAGCCCAATAATATATGGTTATCTGGAGATCAGTGACAAAATTGTAAGTGTACACTTTCCCTATGGTGTACTATATATCAAGAATACCTTTGATGAGACATTGTTTGAGGTTTCCAAAGGGTATTTCAGTGACAAAATCCTGATCAATTGGACCATTGGTCAGAATGAGGCTGCCGTCACCCAGTTTCGGGTTTACCGGCGGTTGTTCAAGGATTCTAATACGGATGATATTATCGATTACATCTTGAAAGCAACGTTACCACGAGATGCGTTTCAGTTTGAAGATACCAACGTTCAGGGTGCAACACTGTATGAATATAAAATAGAGGCTGTAGGTGTATCTACGATCTCCGCAAAATACCTTACCTATATCACCGGTGTGGGTTATCGGAATCCAACAGGTGTTATAACGGGAAATGTGAGCTTTAATGGTGGTAGCGCTGTAAAAGATGTTGTGGTAAGAGCCGATCCCCAGGGCGGGACCGCCGTATTTGGCGCCAGTATTCAGTTCGATGGTACGCAAAATCTGCATGTTCCCATGCGCCGCAATCTCGAA
>JACZXH010000083.1 GCA_022571715.1 Bacteroidota bacterium
CCAGGGCAGTCGCTGTTACAACAGATAATTCTATGCTGGATCCGTGGCTTAAACAAATGGCACTTTCGACCCTGCTATTCGTTTTACTTTTCGGAGCAGGTCTGATATTGGCTCAATAATCTGAGGGGTCAACTGATAAAACGCAACAAAATGTACTGATTTAATCATTTTGTCAAATTGGAATAATACTTATATTTATATACCAATCTGACAAAAGCCAATGAAAAGCATTTTATGTCCGACAGATTTTTCCGAACAGGCCAATCATGCAGTAGAAGCCGGATACTATCTGGCAAAAAAATTCCATGCTGATTTTCACTTATTACATGTGGTAGAGTCAGATACTGAAATAGATATCAACATGGGAGGGGCCACGGGTGAGGAAGGCAGAGGCACAAATGACATCTATTTTCTTAAACTTATTGATGTAACACGTAAAAAAATGGATGAACTTGTAAGCACACCTGGATTGCAGAGCATTAATATTACTTCTGATGTTAAGGTGGGAAAGCCGTTCAAGTTTATATTTGAAGAAATTAATAGCGGCAAACATGATCTGATCGTATTAGGTAGTAAAGGTGTATCAGGATTTAAGAAAATATTAATCGGATCGAACACCGAAAAAGTAGTTCGCAAGTCGCCGATTCCTGTTCTTGCCGTAAAAGAGTATGTGCAAGAATCAAATTTCAAGAACATCGTATATGCATCAACATTCAATGAAGATGAACATGAATTGATTTCAAGACTCAATGAGATACAGAAAGCTTTCGGGTCTACGTTACATCTGGTTAGGATCAATACCCCGAACAATTTTCAGACTGACTGGACGACACGCAAGAAGATGAGGGAATTTGTGAATAGGTTTAAAATCACGGATTACACATTCAATATTTATAATGATGCCATAGAGGAAGACGGCATCATTTATTTTGCGGAGGAGACAGATGCTGGAATGATAGCCATGGCAACCCACGGTCGTACGGGTTTTGCGCACCTGCTGAGCGGAAGTATTGCTGAAGATGTGGTTAATCATGCAAAAAGACCAGTCTATACCTATAATTTGAATAAATAAAAACCAAGATACACGTGAAATGGATATTGGTGCCGACTGATTTTTCTGAAGAGGCAAGAATTGCGTTTGACCTGGCCATCGAGATTGCTCAAAAAACGGGCGCGTCCATTAAACTCGTACATGTTTTCGAATACCCTGTTGCGACGGCCTACACAGCATTGGACGTGGGAGGCCCCGATCCTATCGACGGTGAAATAGCCAGGGAAATGATGGCAAATAACAAAAAACAGCTTGATGATGTTACTGCCGCGGCCAGGACAAGCAATGTGGACATTATGAAGGAAATCAAAATCGGAAATCCATTTGTAAACATTTCAGGCGAATTGAAGGATGAAGATGTGGATCTAGTAGTAATGGGCTCAAAGGGTGCTTCAGGGCTTGAAGAAATACTGATTGGCTCAAATACAGAAAAAGTAATCCGGCATGCCTCTTGCCCGGTAATTACCGTAAAACGCCCGGTTTCACTAAGTAATATCCAGCACATTGTATTTGCAACGGACTTCAAAGAATATAGCCAAACCTTTATGGAGCACATTAAGAATATGCAGCAGATGTTCGATGCCAGGTTGCATTTTGTCAGGGTAAATACGCTCAATAATTTTGAACCTGACAGTTTTTCGAAAAAACGAATCCGTAACTGGTGTAAGAAAACCAATCTCAGTAACTGTACCACCAGAGTTTACAATGATATTTCCGAAGAGGATGGAATTATTCACTATGCAGAAGAAATTGACGCCGATATGCTTGCACTGGGTACACATAGACGCTCCGGACTTGGACGGCTGTTCAGTGGTAGTCTGGCAGAAGAAGTGGTAAACCACGCCAGACGTCCCATCTGGACGTATCATATCGGGTGATGGAGTATGTAGTCCGGATATCACTTTAAAAACATGTTTAATATGGTGCAACTGCGTTCTCGCAAGAGATAAAGGTGCAGAATATTCCGTTATTGAAATTAGATTTATCTAAATGTTGAATATTATGAAACCCTGGAAGTATGATTGTTCGGAAATTATATAGCTTTATATCCGGATTTTGAATGACACAGCGACCCATCCGGTATAACAACTCCAGTGATTTGAAAAGATATACCTTAAAAACCGGTGAAGAAAAGGAGGTAACTTTCACCCTTTCAGTTGAGGATCACAAATTTTATGACCTGGACATGAATTATATTGCTAAGCAGGAATATTTAAAGTTTTCAATCGGTAAGAGTTCAGTGGAGCTCCAAAAACTATCATTCAGTTTGTGATAAATGAATTAACATGAAATATAGAAAATTTGGACGCACAAACTGGGAAGTAAGTGAAATCGGATATGGCATGTGGGGTATGGCTGGATGGACAGGTTCTGATGATGAAGAATCTATGCGCTCCATGCAGCGAGCTGTAGAACTTGGTTGCACATTTTTCGATACGGCATGGGGATATGGCGAGGGTAAGAGTGAGGGCTTGCTTGGTAATCTGGTAAGGGTAAACCCTGATAAAAAACTTTATACAGCTACCAAATTACCCCCTAAAAACTTCAAATGGCCAAGCATACGAGAATACACGGTGGAAGATTGTTATCCTCCAGACCATATTGAAAGTTATGTGGAGATAAGCCTCAAAAACGCAGGTCTTGATTCCTTTGATCTTATGCAGTTTCATACTTGGGAAGATGCATGGCTTGAGGATGATCGAATGATGAATAAAATGATTGAACTTAAAGCCCAGGGATTATTCCATGCAATTGGCATAAGTATCA
This sequence comes from Bacteroidota bacterium, assembly GCA_022571715.1. Taxonomy (GTDB): domain Bacteria; phylum Bacteroidota; class Bacteroidia; order Cytophagales; family Cyclobacteriaceae; genus SZUA-230. Next base: position 2,819 of record JACZXH010000083.1, read on the forward strand.
ACCGTTGGGAACCATGGAATGGAGTGGAAGCTGTCAAAAGCGGACTTATTGATAGCGTCCAGGTGATCTATAATATCTTCGATCAGAACCCCAAAGATGTATTACTGCCTGCGTGTCTGGCTCATCAAGTTGGAGTTATTGCCAGGGTACCTTTTGATGAAGGATCTTTGACAGGGCTACTAACTAAAGAAACCACCTGGCCGGAGGGTGATTGGCGAAGCACCTATTTTGTTCCGGAAAACCTTAATTCCACAGTCGAACATGCCGATGCCCTGAAACCATCGGCACATAATGGGATGACGATGCCAGAAATGGCTTTGCGTTTTATCCTGGGGGAGCCAACAATAAGCACGATTATTCCTGGTATGAGAAAACTTCACCATGTTGAATCGAATATTGCAACCAGCGATGCCGGTCCTCTTGATTCGACATTAATGGCCGAACTGGAAAAGCATCGATGGGACAGAGAACCCACCGAATGGTCTCAATAAATTAGTAATCCTGCTTGTTCTTACATTTTCAGGATTATCCAGTGTATTTATTAGGATCCGGGTTTGCATTAGGGCTGGCTATTGCAAGTCACGAATAAATTAATAATGAAACAGTGAACAGGATTATTGTAAATGGAGTGTTAGAATTAATAAATACATTGGCGAGAATATTCTTCATATTCATATTGATCAGTAGGATAGTAAGCTGTAGTGAGAAAAAAAATGTTGAATCCTTACCAAAACAGCAAGAGTCATTCATTGAGTATCCTATACTAGAAGAAGGGAACATCGAGGCTCTGGACTCTACGCTTTGGTCTATCATTTCCAGGGATGCCAAAATAGAAGTAATTGCTCAAGGACATGAATGGACAGAAGGTCCACTTTGGATAGCATCTGAAAATATGTTGCTTTATTCCGACATTCCAAGGAATGCGATCTATGTTTGGAAAGAAGGAGAAAAGGCCACTTTGTATTTAAAACCTTCAGGTTATTTGGGTGAAAATTTTACAGGTACTGAACCAGGATCCAATGGACTTATACTGGATAAAAACGGATCGCTCGTTTTATGTCAGCATGGGGAAAGGCAAGTTGCGAAAATGATCAGCCCCATTGAAGATCCTGACACATTATTTATCAGTTTAATCGATCAGTACAATGGAAAGAGACTCAATAGTCCAAATGATGCGGTATATAAAAGTAATGGAGATCTATATTTTACAGATCCGCCGTATGGTTTGCCTCAAAGAATGGAAGATCCTGAAAAAGAATTAACATTTCAGGGAGTATATCGATTGGATGAGGACGGAAATATTACACTATTGACTGATGAATTGACACGACCAAATGGTATTGCATTTTCTCCGGATGAAAAAACGCTCTATATCGCCAATTCAGATCCTGCGATGGCGATTTGGAAAGCATTTGATGTCAATAAAAATGGCAATATTGGAAATGGTAGAATTTTCTTTGATGCAACGTCTATGGTTCCCGATGAAAAGGGCTTACCTGATGGATTGAAAGTGGATAATGATGGCAATTTATTTGCTGCAGGACCTGGAGGAGTATTGATCTTTTCACCAAACGGAGAGCTGTTGGGTAAAATACGCACCGGGCAGGCTACATCCAACTGCGCATTCAATACTGACAAATCCATATTGTATATCACAGCAGATAGCTATGTACTCAGAGTAAAACTTCACGGATAATACGGTCGGGTAACACTCATAACCCATCAATCAATAGGCTTACAAGGAATTCATCACTTCCAGTGTTTTGTCAATTTCTTCTTCATTGTTGTAGATGTGCACAGAATGCCTGATACGATCTTCTCCAACTGCACGGGGTTGCAGTTTTGCTTTTTCCCAAAGATTTTTTTGCAACTCCGAACCGGTAAAGCCGGTTAATCCATACGTGGTTATTCCGGCGCACATGGTTGAAGTAGTTGATGAATGGATGGTAATCCGATCCATTTTCTGAAGACCATCCCGAAGATAGTCTCCCAATTCTTTTATCCGGTTGATCCACCTGTCTGCACCTATGGAATTGAAAAAATCAAGTGACGCGTCAAAACCTTCCATCAGGGCGGGATTTCCTGTGCCGGTTTGCATGAGCCGAAACCCATGATCTTCCTGATTGTCCCAGTTATAGCTGGCGATGGTACTCCAAATATCAGAAACCCGATCCGGGTTGATGTACAGGATACCGCTACCTGGAGGTGACAGCAACCATTTGTGCAAACTGGAATAATAGGCATCACAACCAATTTTTTGTACATCTACATTTATGTGACCCACACACTGTGCACCATCCAGTATGGTAAAAATCCCTCGTTTCTTAGCCTCCTGACAAATTGCTTCTACAGGCATTACAGTCCCATAAACAGAAACAATGTGTGGAATGGCAATAACCCTGGTTTTATTTGTGACCTGACTAAAAATTACATCAACAATCTGCTGTGGATCATTTGCCGGCACGGGCATTTCGGCCTGTTTGTAGATGCACCCCTTTCTTTTAGCCATTAATTGCCAGGCGCCAAAACCACCGCCATGCTCCTGGTTGGTATTGAGCAACTCATCTCCTTTAGCTAAATCGAGCCCATTGGCAACATAGTTCATTCCGAAGGTGGCATTTTGTGTCAACGCGATTGATTGGTAATCCGCATTGATGATCGTGCCGATTTTTCTACGAATTTCTTCGTATTTGAAATATCCTGTCAGGAGTTTAGTGCCCGATCCATTGCTGTAATCCACTTCTGCAGCATGGGTATTATTATGCATCATATGATCTATCATTTTGTTGAGTACATATCCGGGTGCAGGGCCAATCGTGCCATTGTTGAAGTACGTTTGACCTTCTTTCAGAGGAAACTGCCGGCGTACCATTTTCCAGTAATCTTTTTCGTTTCCCGCTGAAGCGGAACCCAAATGGTCCAATGCATATTGATAACCTGTAGTGGGTGAAAGAAAAGGGAGCGATGCTACACCGACCATTCCTTTTTTCAGAAAAGTTCTTCGTGAATTCATAGGTTGAATTTAGATATAAAATTCGGCTAAATGAAAATTTTATGAAGAACGGTCAGCTAATGAAACACACGCGACCCGTATCCTCAATTATTCTGATAATCAATCCCGCCGGCCAATTCCACAATCAACTTATACCCTTCTTCCTGCATTGATACATCTTGCAACAAGGCCGTGCGTTGCTCCTCCAATATACCAACCAATTTCTTTGGTGGTGATCCAAAGAACTTACCACTAATGTCATCCCCGTAATTGGCAACATCAAGATAACGTGCGGCTGCCGCAGAAACAGGTCCGGCCATTCCCATCATCGGACCAATAACTTTCATCATGGGCATCATAATGTTTCGCATACCCCACGACGCATCACGGGCAAAGTTAGATGCCGGCACACTGCCCGGTGACACGGTGTTCACCGTTATCCCCCTTCCACTGGGTAATCTCTTCGCCAGGGCAGCCGACCACCACGCCACGTATAATTTGGCAATAGCGTAAGCGATCATTGGCACATATTTTTCAGGATATTTCCCCTCCGCAAATGCTTTCAGCATATCATGCACATTCCCATTAAAGACATCTTTGGCAACCGCATCAAAATCTGGCAGGTTCATTCCGGGCACATCCCCTCTTGCAGACTCCGATCCGGCAATGATAATTCTTCCATTTTCATTGATTCCGCCATTGTTCAAGAAGTACATGGTCATCGCATGATGCCCGATCAGGGTCGAAGCAAAAGTCAGATCAACTCCATCGGAGTTTTTCATTATATTGGCCCCGGCGCTCATGCCGGCATTGAGGATGAGAACATCGAATTTATACCCTTTCGAAATCAGTTCTTCGCTCGACATAATCGCGGAACTTGCTTCCGAAACATCTACGGCCACCACGTCAAAAACATCTTTGCCGCTACGTTCAATGAGTTGTTTGCGTGCTGCCTCACCCTTTTCAACGGTCCTGCAGCCCAATATCACCTTGTCGTAACCTGCTTCTGCCAGCTGATATGCCGTTTCAAATCCAATTCCGGAGTTTGCACCCGTAACCAGCACCGTTTTACCTTTATTGTTATGATTGTCCATTTCTTCTGATATTTAGTGGTTTATAGTCACAAAACTACACCATTTGTTTGAACATGGATCAAACACCTTTATTTCAGCCAAATTTGCTATTCAGATATCGCACGACTACCATAAAATGAATTCCAGTCGGTATAAAATGACTTTCGGTCATGATAAAATGGCTCACAGTTATAAGAAAATCACTTTCAACTGGTACAAGATCAATTCCGGCCAGCAGAAAGTCATTACAGACCTCTGATTACTGATAACTGATAACTATTTACCGATGATTAATTGCCATTAACGGTTTTGTGTGTTATTTTTAAAATATAAAAAAGAAAAGATAGGACATTCATAATCTGTAATTTATTAGAGAAAAAACAGATATGAGAGCAAATTAATTACGTTAGTGGCAAGCAGGTCGACTTGCATACAAAGATTATTTATGATGTAGTAAAAATGGCTTCCGGTCATAAGAAAATCATTTTCCAACACCTAAAAATCATTCCCGGCCATCACAATTTCAACACCCATCAGGCATTATCAGATCTTAAAAGAACCTATTTTTCATTTATGAAAGGAAACCTGGCCATCAGAATTCCCAATTCATTGGTTAGGTATCATCTCGATCAAACGGCGGACTTGATTACCGAAATGCTAAAAAAGAACAAACCTAAAAGTTATTATCAATAAAGCGGCTCCTAGCAAATACAAACAATGCAGGATCAATCAGGTCTTTTGTAAAGTATAGGGCAATATATATCCTGTCCGAAATCCTGAATTTCCCTGCCTGCATTTCATTTATTCCTTAAACTCCGGCACATTCGGAAGTGAATAGGGCGTATAGGGAGCCCCGGTTTTCACAAGCGCTTCCTGGAGGTTTTTCAGGTCTTCATTCACGAGCTTTTTAATGGAATCCAAAATTGGAGTAAACTCCTCCGCAGCAATGGAATAACTGTCCCGGTTGGTTTGTGTGGGATCGGAGGTGGATGAAAATAGCTGGTATACCAACATACCGGTCCTGTTACCAACACTGGGAGGCCGGTCCATATCGAGAGTCCGTGCCACACCGTCAGAGTTAAGTTGCGTTCTTAATGCACTTGTTTGCTTTTCAATACTCCTGGCCAGATTGATCAGTTCATCTTCATGCGGTACTTCCACCCGAACAATGGCGTCATTGATGTACTTCATTTGGTTGCTTATTTCGTCCAGAGTTTGCTTCGCAGCACCCACAGCCCCTGATAATGCAAGTACTTTACGATTAAATGCATCCAATGTAATCCGGTCCGTTGCCGGTAGTGTCCTGTTTTCCAGAGCTTTGATGGTGAATGAAACCGGCCCTGACAATAACGTTACTTCATCCCGGACGATTTTGGAAAGAGTAACGGAGTAGGCTCCCGGGGAAACCAGGATTCCCTTGTCCTTATCCGACCAGGGATTGTAAAATGAGGGTGTGGAAAGATTGATGGGATCGGTATCCGAGTAGCGCATATCCCATTGCATCCTGCAAATACCTTTTTTTGGTTTGGTTAGAATTTTTCGCACCACATTGCCCTCGGAATTTCGAACGGTAAATAATAATTGGGGTGCTTTTTCTTCACGTTCTGCTTTCAGCGCTTCATAGGTAGGATAGGCATTGTCCTGACCCGCTTCTTTGGCCTTTTTCTCTTTCTCCTGCCTTTGTTCTTTTAATGATTTGATGTCGTCTTTCAGGTAATATGTAAACATTGCCACGGAGGGTAAGTTCTCGCCCCGGTAATAACTATCACCCTGGAATGACTGGCCGGGCAAACCCATGGGGTAGCTGGGTTCATAAAGCCACGGATCGCGCACAGGAAACAATTCGGCCTCTTTTGCCAATGTACTTTCGCTTGTATTTCTCAGAGACGAATAATCATCCAGCACGTAAAAACCTCTGCCGAAAGTGCCTAACACCAAGTCATTCTCACGTCTTTGAATCGCAATGTCCCGGACAGCAATTGTTGGAACGCCGTCTTTCAACTGCTTCCAGTGGGTACCGCCATTGTTACTCACGAAAACCCCAAATTCAGTGCCTACAAACAGTAGGTTCGGATCGATGTGATCCTGAGCTATCGCGTAGGAAGATCCTCTCACGGGGAGGTTGGATGTGATGGAAGCCCAGGTTTTTCCTTTATCATTACTTTTTAACACATAGGGTTTGAAGTCCCCGTTTTTATGATTGTTTAGGCAGATGAAAACAACATTTTCATTATGCTGAGAGGCAAGTACCATGTTGACGTAAGTCCTGTAAGGCACCCCCGGGAAACTACTTACTTTGGTCCAGGTATCACCTCTGTTTTCGGTGATATGGATGAGGCCGTCGTCCGTACCTGCGTAGAGCAAATTTTCATTTTTGGGTGATTCATCAAGTGCCACAATGGTTCCATACAGGGACGTGGAGGTGTTTTTCCTCACTGCATCAATTCCCCAAACCCTGTCCATTACATCCAGTTGATTGCGGTTAACCTGGGCCGTGAGGTCTTCACTAATCACGGTCCAGCTATTGCCCTGGTCATCGGTGCGGAACACTTTGTTTGCAGCAAAGTATAAACGGTTATTATCGAAATTGCTGATGACCAGTGGTGCGTCCCAGTTCCATCGGTATGCATTTTCTCCTTTTCGCGCTTGTGGCTGGATACCTAGTTCTTCCCCGCTTGTGCGATCATATCTTACCAGTACGCCGTACTGCGATTGCGCATAAATGATATTTGCATTTCCCTGGTCCACTTGTGTTTCAAACCCGTCGCCACCATGTGTATTGATCCATTCTTCATTGGAGATGCCATTATCGCTGATCGAACGGGAAGGCCCCCCAAGGCTTGCATTGTCCTGGGTGCCACCATATACATTGTAAAATGGTTCATCATTGTCGAGTGATACTTTGTAAAACTGTGTGACCGGAAGATTTGCTTTATAATCCCATGTTTTGGCGGCATCCCAGGATTCATAAATGCCTCCGTCGCATCCCGCCATGAAATGGTCGGAATCCAGGGGATCTATCCACATGCAGTGATTGTCCACATGCTTTGAGTCTTCGCCAAGGACTTTAAAAGATTTTCCACCATCTTTCGATACCTGGATCCAGGTGTTCATACCATAAACGGTCTCGGCATCATTGGGATCGACTACAATTTCCTGGTAATAATTGCCACTGGAACTATATTTCCCTTGTTTGTGCCATGAAGCACCCCTGTTCGTACTTCTGAAAAAGCCTCCTTTTCCCTGGGCGGCTTCTACAATGGCATAGATAATTTCTGGATTTGAAGGGGCAATGGCCAATCCTATTCTCCCCATGTCCACTTCGGGAAGCCCATTATTAATTTTGTTCCAATTCGCTCCACCGTCTGTAGTTTTGTAAATTCCGGAGCCTGGACCACCGCCCAGATAGGTAAAAACATGTCTTCGTCTTTGAAAAGCTGAGGCATAGATGACCTCAGGGTTTCTGGGATCCATTACAATATCATTGATCCCGGTATGCTCATCTATGGTCAGTACGGCATTCCAGGTCTCACCTCCATCTGTTGATTTATATACTCCCCGGTCGCCTCCTTTACTCCAAAGCGGACCAATGGCCGCAACATAAATAACATTGGAATTTCCCGGATCAATCAATATTTTACCGATATGCTCGGAGTTTTTGAGTCCCATATTTTTCCATTTTTTGCCTCCATCAATGGACTTATATACCCCATCACCATAGGCGACACTTCGTTGATTATTGTTTTCGCCGGTTCCCACCCATACTATATTGGAATTATTGGGATCGAGGGTAACACAACCAATGGAATAGCTGCCTTCACCATCAAAAATCGGTGTATAGGTAGTTCCTGAATTTATGGTCTTCCATACGCCACCTGAAGAAACAGCCACGTAGTATTCTTTGGTGTTGTCAGGATTTACCGCAAAATCCGAAATCCGCCCGGAGGGTTGTGCCGGGCCAATGCTTCTGAACCTGAGCCCGGAAAGTGAAATTGTGTCGAACGCACTTTTCGATGCAGGCGCGAGGTCGTTTTTCTTATTTCGTTGTGCTTCGGTCAGGAAAGATGCTGAAAGCAATAAAGCGAGGGTGAATGCAAATCGTCTCATTTTGTCATGAATATGTTGTGATGACAATTTTAAGCTTTTTCCTAAACATCTAAAATGGGATGCTCCATTAATTTCTGAATGGTATAGGATTTTCCAGGTAGAATGATATAGTTGATTTCTGAAAATTAAATATTAAATATTGAATTACGAATTATGAATACTGATTCCTGATTCCTGATCCCTGTTTACTTTTTACTGATAATCATTTACATTAACGATTTCGTATATTATTATTAAAAGAGAAGGTGGACAGGGCGAGTGGCGTTTAGCCAACACCCGTTTGGTGGATAACCGCAACTCGGGTACATTTGAAAGGTAAATAACCGGCACAAAGTGAGTATACACTGTTGTTGTGCTTCGTGCTAAATAAATTATATTAAATAGTGGAAAACATCATTCAAACTCAATCTTTGTCCTTTCAATATTCGAAATCAATAAAAGTTTTGGATAATATATCTATTCATGTACCCAAAGGATCTATATATGGATACCTCGGCCCAAATGGAGCGGGAAAATCAACAACTATGAATCTTTTAACCGGTATTATTCCCGAACAAAGCAATGCAATAAAATTATTCGACAAACCACTTCAGGAACAATTACCACATGCATTTTCAAAAATCGGATCATTGGTTGAATCACCAGCACTGTATTTACATCTAAGCGGATTCGACAATTTAAAGTACATAGCTCGGTTACAGCAAATCGATGAAGGTAGAATCTCAGAAGTTTTAGAATTAGTTGATCTCACCAAAGACGGAAAAAGAAAAGCAAAACAATATTCTTTTGGGATGAAACAACGCCTGGCCATTGCAATGGCTCTATTGAGTGAGCCTGAATTATTATTATTGGATGAACCAGTTAATGGATTAGACCCAAATGGAATTATTGAGATCAGAAAACTTTTGATCAGACTAAATCAAGAAAAAGGTGTGACTATTTTTATTTCGAGTCATTTGCTAGCTGAAATAGAAAAAATGTGTACTCACGTTGGAATTATTGATCATGGTAAACTGATATTTGAAGGCACTATGATGGAGCTTTCGGGAAAAGCTACAATTTGTAAAATTCAAATTACCTTATCAAGCGCAAAAGATTGGATTGATATTTTAGGTAATGATAGTGATCAAGTTACTTATATCAACGACAATCAAATTAGTTTGCACTTAGACAATAGGGACTCCATTCCAGGTTTAATAAAAAAACTGATTGAACAAGGTGCAGAAATATATGAAGTTAAGATCCTTGATGGATTGGAAGAATGGTTTATGAATATCATAGAAGAAAACTAAACAATGGAAAATCTAATCTCGAATTTCATAACTGCATTTCGCGCCGAGCATATTAAGATAAAAGGTAGAGGAATTTATTTATTGAGTGCCATTCTTGGAATGATTTCCCCTATAATATTTTTTATTGTTGCAATGATTCGAGCGAGCGATGAAATCAAAGATGCATTGCCATATAATCACTACCTGGATTTCATCAAGGGGAATTTAACCCCCTTTGTGTATTTTTTCTTTCCGCTTTTAATTATCATGACCGCCAGTAGAATAACACAATTGGATCATAAAAATGGTGGTTGGAAGTTAATGGAGACGCAGCCTGTACAGAAGCTATCAATTTACTTTTCAAAATTTAGTGTCGTTCTAATAGCTAATTTAATTTCAATTCTATTCCTTGTGGTTTTTGGTATTCTCTTCGCTTGGATATTAACTATTAGTATAAATTTACCCGACGCAGCTACCACCGATTTTCCCTTCGTTGACCTCATTCAAATTATTACCCGAGTATTCGTTGCAAGTCTTTTAGTGACTGCTTTACAATATGTTATTTCAGTTCTCATTTCAAGTTTTATTTGGTCCATAGTAATTGGTTTTTTGGCATTATTGCTTACGCTGTTTACAAGCCCTTTCAACATAACTCTGGACTGGAACCCTTATCAAATACTGGCAAATATTTCAGCATATAAAAACGGGAGTGATCTGGGATATTGGTTCATTTTTACTGAATATGTTGGTGTTATTTGCTCTGTAATGCTTCTATACGTTGGTTTTCAATGGTATAAATTTAAAAACATAAGGCTGGCTTTTCTTCATAAAACATCCAAACTAGTGAAGCTGGTATTAGTGATAGGTGTGTCTGCAGGACTACTTTATTATGTGTTGACCCCAAACCAAATGCCTGACTATAAATCCACCATTTTGAGTGGAAGGATTGAGAGTGACATGGATTTTAAGAATGTTTACTTAATTGACAAAATAACAGAGGATACTGTAATTGTTATCCCAATAAACAATGGCTACTTCCATCATCAATTTAAAAAAGATGTCCTATTGGATTACTACTCACTTGCATTGGACGATAAAATACGATCCACTATATTCTTTGGGAAAGGAGACAGCATATTTGTTGAAAGTAGGTTTTTTAATAAAACAGTTGAATTTATAATCAAGGGCACCCGATTAGCGGAAAATCAAATGAGAAGTAGGGGCGAGAAAGGCTGGAGCTCGATTAGTTATAATCTTGAACACAATAACAACCTGGAAAAAGTAGATGAGTTTTCAAAGAATCTTTATGAGGAATGGGAAGAAAAAAATGATAAAGAAATAGCCTTCAGAACAGTGGATAACTATATTCCCAAAAGTGATTTTTCCGAAAGGAGGAAAAAACTCCTGGCAATTACTTATTTAAATTATTGGAGTGAATTTTCAAGGAAGAGAAAGGCCTTGTATCCAAATGAAAAGACCAATGAGACTCCGGAGATCGAAAATTTGAAAAGCAAGGTTTCTCTGGTTGACGAAAGTTTACTTAGCAGTAAGGAATACTTTAAATATGTGAGTCTTCAATTGACTAAGGACAATACTCAAGACATTGACGCAAATACAAAGTCCATTGAAGCAATATCTAAACTACCAAAGGGCACTTTCAAAGATAAAATGCTCTATAAACAAATGATTAAAAGTTTAAATGAAGCTTCAAATACCGGTGAGAGAAACGACCTTGTTGCACAATACAATGATCAATTTAGCAATATTAAATACCGGGGAAAAGTCGCCCGGAATAAACTTGTAATTGAAAATCTAAGTAAGGGTAATGCAGCTCCGTATTTTGAAGGTGTAACTTTGGATGGGGGAAAAGTTTCACTTTCAGATTTAACGGGAAAATATGTAATTATTGATGTTTGGGCTACCTGGTGTGGCCCGTGTGTATTGCAATCATCCCATTTTGAAAAGTATGCTTTAAAATATAAAAAGGAAAATATTCATTTTATGGCATTAAGTATTGATAAAAGAAAAGACAACTGGTTCATCGATGCTAAAAGCAAATCGAAGACGGTACTACAACTACTTGCGACGGATTCACCATTATTTGAAAAAGATTACAGTGTTAGGAGTATTCCTCGTTTTATTCTAATTGACCCTAAAGGGGATTTTGTTAATTCAAAAATGCCATTCCCTTCCGAAACTTCCTTTGAAATTCTACTGAGAAAAGCGTTGAATTTGCCTGATGAAGTATAATAAAAGGCACGAAAGCACAACATAAAATAAAGCCCATTAAAACGCGCTTTATTCAGACATTGGTGACCATAAGAATAATAAACCCAAACCATATTACATCATGAGAAGAATATTTTTAATCGCATTTTTCTTTGAATGCTGGAGCCTTTCCATCGTTAATGCTCAAAGTGACATAACAAACAAGGAGATAGTTTATCAAACAGATCAAATCAAACAATCTGAATTATTAACTGCGGAAAAAGAACAAGTCATTATTGAGGAGATAAGAAGCACCATTCTTACATTGTCAGGTTGTGATACTATTCATATCACACCAGACTGTAAAAATGATATTTATGCGATAGCCTGTAGTGACAAGGCAAACAAATGTGAATGTCCTTGGCATATTTCTCAGTTATACAATTGTGCGAAAAAAGAGTTATTTATTCCT